>NZ_JBSGZN010000005.1:0-237939 GCF_053611025.1 Streptomyces sp. NPDC054842 | reverse complement strand
CGCCGCCCCCGCCCGGTCGCCACCGGGCGGGCGCGGACGACGGTGCGGGGGCTAGTAGGACAGCCCGTACCCGACGGGGTAGAGCACCTGGGCCGGATCGTCCGCCCGCTGCACGGGCACCGGCAGCTTCCCGGTCGGGGACACCGCCCCCGCGATCACCCGTGCCGCCGCGCGCAGTTCGACGTCCGTCCAGGAGTACGCGGCCAGATACGCGCCGACTCCCGGCAGCCGGGCCACGTCGTACGGGTTGCGGATGGCCACGGCGACCACCGGGACGCCCGTCGCGATCAGCCGTTCCACCAGAGTGCGCTGGGCGCCGGCCGCCGTCACGTTGTACGTGCCGACCACCACGGCGTCCGCGCCGCCGGCCGCCGCCACCGCCTTGTCGATGGTCGCCTGCGAGGGCGCCGTACCGGTGGACAGGGCGGTCGCCGAGAAGCCGAGCCCGGTGAGCGCGGCGGCGAGCACCGTCGTCGGGGGCCCGTCGGAGCCGGAGGGCGAGGCCGGGTCGGCGCCCACCACGAGCACGTTCCGGTGCGTCCGCCGGGACAGCGGAAGCAGGCCGTCCTTGTTGACCAGCAGGGTCGTCGTGCGGTCCGCGATCCGGTCGGCCGTCCTCAGGTGCGCCGGGGTGCCCACCGTGCGCTCGACGGCGCTGTCCGGGACGTAGGCGTCCTTCAGGAGCCCGAGCTTCGCCTTGAGGCGCAGGATGCGCAGGATCGACTCGTCCAGCCGGGCCTCGGTCAGCTCGCCGCCCCGGACCGCCGTGAGCACCGCGTTCCACGCGACGTCCAGCGACGGCGGGTTGAGCAGCTGGTCGACGCCCGCCTTCAGCGCCAGCACCGGCACGCGGTCGTCGCCGTACTTCGTGCGGACGCCCTCCATGCCGAGCGAGTCCGTCACCACCACGCCGTCGTAGCCGAGTTCACCGCGCAGGATGCCGGTGAGGATCGGGTGCGAGAGGGTGGCCGGGTCACCGGCCGGGTCGAGCGCCGGCACCATGATGTGCGCGGTCATGATGGAGTCGATGCCGGCCCGGATCGCCGCCCGGAACGGCACGGCGTCCAGCTCGGACCACAGCTCCCGGCTGTGCCCGATGACCGGGAAGCCGGTGTGGCTGTCGACGGCCGTGTCGCCGTGCCCCGGGAAGTGCTTGGACGTCGCGGCGACCCCGGCGCTCTGATAGCCCTTCACCTGCGCCGCCACCATCCCGGCGACCGCCTCGGGGTCGGCCCCGAAGGACCGTACGCCGATGACCGGGTTGGCCGGGTTCACGTTCACGTCGGCGACCGGCGCGTAGTCCTGGCGGATGCCGAGCGCGCGCAGTTCGGCGCCGGCGATGCGGCCGGCCGTGCGGACGTCCTCCCGCGAGCCTCCGGCGCCCAGGGCCATCGCGCCGGGGAAGAGCGTCGCGGGCTTGCCCACCCGAGCCACTATCCCGTGCTCCTGGTCCGTCGAGATGAGGACCGGCAGGCCGCGGGGCAGGCCCAGGGACGCCTTCTGGATGCCGTCCGACAGGTCCGCGATCTGCTGCGGGCTGCGGGTGTTGTGCGCCCAGGCGAAGTAGATGATGCCGCCGACGCGGTACTTGGCGACCAGCTCCGCGGCCGTCCTGACGCCGATCTCCTTGAGGTTGGCGTCGATGTCCGCCTGGTCGGGCGCGGTGGCCGAGTGGCCGTACACCCGCATCACGAAGAGCTGGCCGACCTTCTCCTCCAGCGTCATCCGCGAGATGAGCGCGCGCAGCTTCCGGTCGTCGTGCGGGGTGCCGTCGGCGGCGGCGTACGCGCCGCTCCCGGCGGCGAGGGCGGCGGTGACGCCCGCCGTTGCGGTGAGAACGGAACGTCTGGACGGTCTTGCGGTGCTTCCCGTGCCGGAGTCGCGCACGTGCGCCCCTTCCCTCATGAAGGAAACTTCCGAGGAATCACGAATATCCGGGAAGTTTCTTCCAGTCAAGGGTGTGCACAGTAACCGGGAAAGGGCCGTCACCGGCCCGGCCGGGGCGGGGCGCGCCGGTGACGGCACGCCGCCGGCCGAGGCGGCGGAAGGGCGGCCGGGTGATCGCCGCCGGTGCCGAGGGCCGGTGCCGCGCCGTCCGGGGCGCCTGTCCGGGGCGCCTCCCGGGGCGCCCGTCCGGGCGTGCGCGGCCGGGGCCCAAGTGGTGGTTGAAACCTGTTCCTTTTTGATCAGTCGTGCCGTTACAGTGACGCAGCTGTCGTGGAGGAACGTGAGGTTGCCGTTCCGCGCCCAAGGGGTGAACGACAGCTCTCTTTCATCACCTTTTGTGGGGGCACATGAAGATCCGAAGACGCCGCGTGCTCGCGGCGCTGGGCACCGCCGTCGCCGTGGCCGCCGGTATGGCCACCGCGCCGGGCGCCGCCGCGGCGGACCCCGTCACCTGGCAGGCCGCGGACGGCACGCTGATGTTCCTCAACGGCGCGCGCAACGTCCTCCAGACGAACCAGCCCGGCACCGGCACGTACACCGACTTCGTCGCCGACGCCAAGCAGCCGTCCTGGTCGCCCGACGGCAGCCGCGTCGCGTACGTGCGGAACAACCGGGTCGAGACCCGGCGCTACACCGGCTCCACCCTGGTCAGGATCCAGGAGCAGGGCTCCATGACGTCGGTGGGCGACCCCACGTTCCTCTACAGCGGCAGCACAATCGTCTACTCCGGCGGCGGGCGCCTGCGCTACGCGCCCTCGGACGGCTCCCGCTACGCCCAGCCGCTGTTCTCCACCGCGGAGGACGGC
This sequence comes from Streptomyces sp. NPDC054842, assembly GCF_053611025.1. Lineage (NCBI taxonomy): Bacteria > Bacillati > Actinomycetota > Actinomycetes > Kitasatosporales > Streptomycetaceae > Streptomyces > Streptomyces sp. NPDC054842. Next base: position 235,186 of record NZ_JBSGZN010000005.1, on the reverse strand, counting down.
TGCGACCGCAAGCCGAGCGCGGCCGCCAACGGTCTGATCGCCTTCGTCCGCACCGGCGACACCTGCGGCTCGCCGACCGGTTCGGCGATCTGGCTCTACGACGACACCACCGGCGGCTTCACCAAGCTGGCCGACAGCGGCGACGACCCCGCGATCTCCCCCGACGGCACCCAGGTCGCCTTCGTCCGGGAGTCGGGCGGCGGCAGCCGGCTCTTCGTCGTGAACGTCGACGGCACGGGGGAGCGCCAGCTCACCTTCGACGACGCCGCGTACGCCCCCGCGTGGGCGCCCACCGGCACGCGGATCGTCGTCACGAACGGCAACGACGAGGACGTCGCGATCCCCCGTCTCGTGGACGTCGCCACCGGTGACGTCACCACGATGGCCCTGCCCCCGGGCACCTCGTCCGTCCTCGACCCGGCGTGGCAGCCGCTGCGCGGACAGAGCGTCGGCCGGGTCTGGGGCGCGGACTCCTCCGCCACCAACGTGGCCGCGTCCCGCTGGACCTGGAACACGGTCGGCCAGAGCGAACCGGGTCTCCTCGACGCCAGGTCGGCCGTGCTGATCAGCAAGGACAGCCCGTCCTACGCGCTGACCGGCCAGAGCCTCGCCGGGCAGAAGCAGGGTCCCCTGCTGATGACCTCCGAGACCTCGCTGTCGACCGCCGTGCAGACCGAGCTGAAGCGCACGCTGAAGCCCGGCGCGACGGTCTACCTGGTCGGCGGCACGGACATCCTCTCCAGCACCGTCGCGAGCAAGGTCGGCTCGCTCGGCTTCACGCCGAAGCGGCTGTCGGGAACCTCGCGCTACTCGACGTCCGTGGCGGTCGCCAAGGCCGTCACCGGCGCCCCGCAGTACGTGTTCCTCGCGACCGGCACGGACTACCACTCCGCGATGGCGGCCTCCGCGGCGGCCGGTGCCCTCGGGTACGGCGGCAAGGGCACGGTCGTCCTCAACGACGGCAACTCGCTGTCGTCGTCGGTGAAGTCGTACCTGAACTCGCTCGACCCCGACCAGACCGTGGTCATCCCCGTCGGCGCCTCGGCGAAGTACGCGCTCACGCACACGTACCTCTCCAACTGGCCCGACACCTGGTCGTACTACCCGATCAGCGGCAGCGGCCACGACGGGACCTCCGCCGAGCTCGCCCGGTTCTGGTGGACCTCGCCCTCCGCGGTGGGCCTCGCCTGGTCGGACAGCTGGCGCGGAGGCGTCTCCGCGAGCACCGGCATGCTCGACTTCGGGCCCGTCCTGTGGACCGACGAGACGACGCTGACGGACGCCGACGCGACGTACCTGCGCGAGCAGGCGGCCGCGGTCAACACCGTCGTCGCCTTCGGCGGGACGGGCTCGGTCTCGGCGTCCGAGCTGACCGCGGCGGGCTCCGCGATCAGCGCGGGCAGCTCCCTCGTGACGTACCGGCCGTACTACGACGGGCTCATCCCGCAGGCGGCCGCGCAGAAGTCGGCGCTGTCGGCGCCGGGTGCCGGGAGCGGGACCGACGCGGTCGCGCCCCGAGGGACGGGCGGGGCGCCGCTGCCCGACCTGGACTCGGTGCGGACGACCAACAAGTAGCGGAGGCGCACCGGGCGGTGGGGACGGGCGGCGACGGCGGTCGCCGTTCCCGTCCCCGGTCCGCCCGGTCCGCCTCGACACCGGCCCCCGGGTGCGCGTTCCGCACCCGGGGGCCGGTGTGTTTGTCCGGGGCGGGTGTCGGTGTGTTTGTTCGGGAGCGGGTGTCGGTGTGCTGTAGGTCGTTGGGTGCGGGTGCGGGTGCGGGTGCGGGTGCGGGTGCGGGTGCGGGTGCGGGTGTGTGGGTGTGTGGGTGTGCGGCCGGGCGGGTGGGGGCCCGCTGTGGGCGTGGGGACGGGGTGCTGGGGTCGGGGCCGCGTCCTTTCGTCAGGCCGAGTCGTTCAGCAGGCGGGCCAGGTGGTCGCGGCCCGGGGCCAGCAGCGGTTCCAGCGGCTCGGCGGACTCGTACCACCGCTTCTCGTACTCCCAGCAGAGCCAGCCGTCCCAGCCCTCGCGGGAGAGCAGCTCCACGCACTCCGTGAGCGGCAGGACCCCGGTGCCCAGCAGCAGCGGGGTCGTGTCCTCGGGCGAGGCGATGTCCTTCACCTGGACGTAGCCCAGGTGCGGGGACAGGGCGGCGTACGTGGCGGACGGCTGCTCGCCGCCCAGCCAGGTGTGCATGACGTCCCAGAGGGCGCCGACCCGGCGGTGCCCCACCGGACCCAGGACGCGGACGGCGTCGGCGCCGGTGCGATGGGAGTCGTGCGTCTCCAGCAGGATGCTTACGCCGAGGTCCGCCGCGTACTGCGCCGCGGTGCCGAGGCGCCGGGCCGCCGTCGCGTCGGCCTCCTCCGGGCTCTGGTCCTCACCGGCGCCCGGGAAGACGCGGACGAAGGGGGCGCCGACGTCCCTGGCCAGCTCCAGGAGGCCGCGGATCTCACGCAGGACGGGGGTGTCGTCGCCGGGTGCCGCCACGCGGGCGTAACCGGCGATGCCGAGGATCTCGACGCCCGCCGACCGGAACTCGGCGGCCACGTCGGCGCGTTCGGCGAGGCCGAGGCCGGGGTGGACCGGTTCCTCGGGGTGCGCCCGCAGCTCGACGCCGTGGTAGCCGTGCGTCGCGGCGAGCCGTACCACGTCGGGGACGGGAAGTCCGGGGACGCCAAGGGTGGAGAAGGCCAGTTTCACGTTGCACACCTCGCTACGGAGCCCCGGGCACGCGGCCCGGCCGGGGGTCCGGTGCCCCCGGGACAGCAGAGCACGCGCGGAACCCTACCCGCAGCACGGACGCGCACGGGGGGTGTGGTGGGCGCTGTCGCGGTGAGGGCGCGGTGTCCTCGGGTGGGCGTCGGGGCGCTGTCCTGTGCGGTGTCCTGCGGTGGGCGTCGGGCGCTTTCGGTCCGGTGGGTGGGTCGGGGCCGTGCCGGTACATCCGGCCGTCGGTAGGTGGTGTCGGCGTCCGTCACCAGCGTTCCTCGGTTGCGTAGGTCCCGTGCCCGACGGCCATCTGATGTACCGGCACGGCCCCTACCGCCGGATGGCGGCTGCGGGCCGTCGTCGCCCGCGGTCCAGGCAGGCGTCCCGCCGCAGACAGCGCCCACCCGCTCGGGGCGGCGGTCCGTCCGCTCCGGTGCGGGCAGGCGTCGGCGAGGGGGCGGCGCTCGTCTGACAGGCGGAGCTGCTGCCAAGCTGCGGGCAATCGTGCCGCCAGGGGCGGCACGGGTGGGCGCAGGCGGCACCCCACAGGCGCCGGGCTCGCCGTCCCACCTGTACGTCAACCCAAGTACCGGGTGCTGATGCCGGCGAGGGGAGTGGGCCCGCCCGGACGGTGCCCACCCGGACGGTGCTCCGATGGCGCCGGGTTCGCCGGCCCGCCTCGACGCGGGCGCGAGCACCGGGTGCTGACGCCGGCGAGGGGGAGTGGGCCCGCCCGGGCGGTGCCCCGTTGGCGTCGGGATCGCCGACCCCGGCTGTGGCACCGGCCGCTGATGCCGGCAACGCACACGGCGTCCCGTGGCCCTCGGGGAGAGCGGCGCCCGGCGAGGGGTACGAACCCGGCCGGGGTCGGCGTACCGCCGGTGTCAGCTCCGCGGGGCGCCCGTGGAGCCGCGGACCATCAACTCCCCGCGCACCGTGGCGATCCCCCCGGGCGGCGCGTCCTCCCGGCCCATGGCGATCCGCCCCGCCCGCGCCCCCGCCTCGGACAGAGGCAACCGCACGGTGGTGAGCGCCGGCACCACGTCGATGCTGAAGGGCAGGTCGTCGAACCCGGCGACGGACACGTCCCGCGGAATCCGCAGGCCGGAGTCGCGCAGCGCCGCGCACGCCCCCAGCGCGACGGTGTCGTTGGCGGCGACGACGGCGGTCAACGACGGTTCGCGGCGCAGGAGTTCGAGTGTCGCCTCGTATCCGGCCCGCCGGTCGTACCGGCCGTGCACGATGCGCCGGGGGTCGTCCTCGATCCCGTGCGCGGCGAGCGCGGCCTGGTGCCCCTCCAGTCGGTGCCGGGTCGTCGTCCGCTCCTCGGGTCCCGCGATGTACCCCATGCGCCGGTGCCCGAGCCCGATCAGATGCTCCGTCAGTCGCTGCCCGCCCCCGCGGTTGTCGAAGGTGAGCGCGATCGCCCCGGTGTCCTCGGGCGCGGGCGGCCGTCCGCAGAGGACGATCCGGGTCCCCGCCTCGGCCAGCCTGCGCAGCTTCGCCGCGACCGCCGCCCCGTGCCGCGCGTCCTCGACGGCGCCGCCGGTCAGGACCACCGCGGCGGCCCGCTGGCGCTGGAGCAGCGTCAGGTAGGTCAGCTCACGCTCGGGGTCGCCGCCCGTGTTGCAGACGACGGCGAGACGCTCGCCGCCCGCGCGGCCCCCGCCGAGGACCCCGGAGGAGTGCCCGGGGGGCCCGCCGATCTCCGCCTGGACGGCGCTCGCCATGATCCCGAAGAAGGGGTCGGCGATGTCGTTCACGAGGATGCCGACCAGGTCGGACGTGGCGGCGGCCAGCGAACTCGCGGGCCCGTTCAGCACGTAGTCCAGCTCGTCCACGGCCCGCAGCACCCGCTCGCGCGTGGAGGCCGCCACCGGATAGTTCCCGTTCAGCACGCGCGACACGGTCGCGGGCGAGACCTGCGCGCGCGCCGCCACGTCCGCCAGGGTCACCGTCATTCGTCGTTCCTCCGGTCGCGCGTCTCTCGGTCGGTCCCGGGGACCCGGCCGGCCGTGCGTATGCCCTGCCCCCGCCGCGTGACCGTACCGCCTGTCCGCGCCCCCGGACATCTCGCGGCCCCCGCGGTCTTGTCCGATTGACGCCGCAGCGGCTAGCGTCTCTGCCATAGAAAGCGCTTGCTGCCACGCTCACCTGTGGGCGTACGCGGCGCCGGACGCGTACGGAGGGAATGACGTGACACGCAAGACGGTGCGGATCGCCATGAACGGCGTGACGGGGCGCATGGGGTACCGCCAGCACCTCGTCCGCTCGATCCTCGCCCTGCGCGAGCAGGGCGGACTCGACCTCGGCGACGGCACCGTGCTGTGGCCCGAGCCGGTGCTCCTCGGGCGCCGCGAGCACGCCCTGAAGGCCCTCGCGGAACGGCACGGCCTGGAGCACTGGTCGACGGACCTGGACGCCGTGCTCGCCGACCCGTCCGTCGACATCTACTTCGACGCGCAGGTCACCTCCGCCCGCGAGGAGGCCATCCGCAAGGCCGTCGCCGCCGGCAAGCACGTCTACACGGAGAAGCCGACCGCCACCGGCCTCGACGGCGCCCTCGAACTGGCCCGGCTGGCCGCCGAGAAGGGAATCAGGCACGGCGTCGTGCAGGACAAGCTGTTCCTGCCGGGCCTGCTCAAGCTGAAGCGGCTCATCGACGGCGGCTTCTTCGGCCGCGTCCTGTCGGTGCGCGGCGAGTTCGGCTACTGGGTCTTCGAGGGCGACTGGCAGTCCGCCCAGCGCCCGTCCTGGAACTACCGCGCCGAGGACGGCGGCGGCATCGTCGTCGACATGTTCCCGCACTGGGAGTACGTGCTGCACGAGCTGTTCGGCCGGGTCACCTCCGTCCAGGCGCTCACCGCCACCCACGTCCCGCAGCGCTGGGACGAGCAGGGCAAGCCGTACGACGCCACCGCCGACGACGCCGCGTACGGCGTCTTCGAGCTGGAGGGCGGCGTCGTCGCGCAGATCAACTCCTCCTGGGCGGTGCGCGTCAACCGGGACGAGCTCGTCGAGTTCCAGGTCGACGGCACCGAGGGTTCGGCCGTCGCGGGCCTGCGCAACTGCCGTGTCCAGCACCGGGCCTCGACGCCGAAGCCGGTCTGGAACCCGGACATCCCGGCGACGTACTCCTTCCGCGACCAGTGGCAGGAGGTCCCGGACAACGACGAGTTCGACAACGGCTTCAAGGCGCAGTGGGAGCTGTTCCTGCGGCACGTCTACGCGGACGCGCCGTACCACTGGGACCTGCTGGCCGGCGCCCGCGGCGTCCAGCTCGCCGAACTGGGCCTGCGCTCCTCCGCCGAGGGCCGCCGTCTCGACGTGCCGGAGATCTCGCTGTGACCCTCCGACTGCCGCGCCCAGGCGGGGAGTTGGTCACCTACACCCCGCGCTCCGAGCCGCTCGCCCTCTCGTCCGGCGGCCCCCTCACCTCCCGTACGGTCTTCTCCGCCGCGCACGTCGTGGCCGACCCGTACGCCGACACGAGCCCCGACTCCCCGGCCGCCGTCGACTGGGACGCGACCCTCGCCTTCCGCCGCCATCTGTGGGCGCGGGGCCTCGGGGTCGCCGAGGCGATGGACACCGCGCAGCGCGGGATGGGCCTGGACTGGCCCACGGCCGCCGAGCTGATCCGGCGCTCCGCCGCCGAGGCGAAGGCGGTCGGCGGCCGCATCGCCTGCGGGGCGGGCACCGACCAGATCGCCGCCGGCTCGCTGGACGAGGTGCGGGCGGCCTACGAGGAGCAGCTCGCGCTCGTGGAGGGGACGGGCGCACAGGCGATCCTCATGGCGTCCCGGGCGCTGGCCGCGGCGGCGGAGGGCCCCGAGGACTACCTCGCGGTCTACGGCCATCTCCTGCGCCAGTCCGCCGAGCCCGTGATCCTGCACTGGCTCGGCCCGATGTTCGACCCGGCGCTGGAGGGCTACTGGGGCTCCGCGGACCTCGACGCCGCGACCGAGACCTTCCTCGACGTCATCGCCGCGCACCCCGACAAGGTCGACGGCGTCAAGGTCTCCCTCCTGGACGCCCGGCGGGAGGTCGAGCTGCGCCGCAGGCTCCCGCGGGGCGTGCGCTGCTACACCGGCGACGACTTCCACTACCCCGAGCTGATCGAGGGCGACGAACAGGGCTTCAGCCACGCCCTGCTCGGCATCTTCGACCCGCTCGCACCGCTCGCCGCCGAGGCGGTGCGCGTCCTGGACACCGGTGACACCAAGGGTTTCCGCGAACTCCTGGACCCCACGGTCGAGTTGTCCCGGCACCTGTTCCAGGCGCCGACCCGCTTCTACAAGACCGGGGTCGTCCTCCTCGCCTGGCTCGCGGGCCACCAGTCGCACTTCACCATGGTGGGCGGCCTCCAGTCGGCGCGCTCCCTGCCGCACCTGGCGCGCGCCTACGAACTCGCCGACGGACTCGGCCTGTTCCCCGACCCGGAGCTGGCCCGGTCCCGTATGGAACACCTGCTCGCCCTGCACGGAGTCGCCCAGTGAGCACCGCTGATCTCTCCCGTTTCTCGATCAACCAGATGACGGTCAGGCAGCTGTCGCTGCCCGACCTCGTGGACGCGTGCGCACAGCTCGGCGTGCCCGGCGTCGGTCTGTGGCGCGAGCCCGTCCAGGCGTACGGGGTCGAGGCGGCGGCGAAGCTGGTGCGCGACGCGGGACTCACCGTGACCACGCTGTGCCGCGGCGGCTTCCTCACGGCGACCGGAGCGGACGAGCGGGCCCGGTCCCTGGACGACAACAGGACGGCGATCGACGAGGCGGCGGCCCTCGGCACGGACACGCTCGTGCTCGTCTCCGGCGGCCTGCCCGCGGGCTCCAGGGACCTGCGCGGCGCCCGCGAGCGGATCGCCGACGCCCTCGCGGAGCTGGGCCCGTACGCCGCCGAGCGGGGTGTGCGGCTGGCGATCGAGCCGCTGCACCCCATGTTCGCCGCCGACCGCTGCGTCGTCTCCACCCTCGCCCAGGCCCTGTCCCTCGCGGAGCGCTTCCCGGCGGACCAGGTGGGCGTCACGGTGGACACCTACCACCTGTGGTGGGACGACACCGCGCCCGCCCAGGTCGCCCGGGCCGGCGCGGGCGGCCGCATCCACACCTTCCAGCTCGCCGACTGGGTCACCCCGCTGCCCGAGGGCGTCCTCAACGGGCGCGGGCAGCTCGGTGACGGCGCCGTCGACCTGCGCGAGTGGCGCGGGTACGTGGAGGCGGCGGGCTACCGCGGCCCCATCGAGGTCGAGCTGTTCAACGAGGGGCTGTGGGCGCGGGACGGCCGCGAGGTGCTCGCGGAGACGGCGGCGCGGTTCGCGGCGCACGCCATGTGAGCGGGGCGGCCGGTGACCGCTCACCGGCCGCCCGTCAGCCCCGCTTCAGGTGCCGGGTGAGGTGCTGGAGCGTCGTCCACGACTGCGGGTCCGTCCCGTCGCCCAGCGGATAGTGCAGCGCGGGCCGGGCCGCGGCACCCAGCCGGACCGGCTGGAGCGCGACGGGCGGGCGGCCGGCGTGGTCGAGACCGACGGCGCGCACGTCGTCCGGGCCGAGCGTGAACGCGAACGGCACGGGCGGGGCCTCCAGTCGCGGCGGCGTCATCAGGTCCCGGCTCGCCCGGCGCACCGAGACGAGCATCGTGACCAGGCCGTGCTCGCCGACGAGGGTCCCGGCGAGGCCCTGGACGGCGTCCAGCGGCAGCTCCTCGTCCGCGCCGTAGCCGAGCGTCAGGTGCACGTCCTCCTCCACCCCCGCTCCGGTCCGCGTCACCCGGAGTGTCCCGACCGCAGGGCGGTCCGGGGAGCCCACGCCGACCAGGTGCGTGGCCTGCGGAGCGCGCTCCTGCGCCAGGTCCGTCAACTGCCGCGTGGACCACGGCAGGTTGACCGGTTCCGCCGTGCCCCAGCCGGCCGGCGGGGCGCCGGTCAGCGTCCGCCACGCCGTCTCCAGCGCCCCGCCCAGGAGCAGGTTCGGGTCGGCCGCGTGCCGCGTGCGGAACGCGACGTGGAGCTGCCGCCCGGCCGAGGGGCCGGCCGGCGAGAAGGCCTTGGCCACCGTCGACCTCCCGTCGGCCGTCAGGGCGGGCGTGAAGGTGCCGTCCTGCCAGCGCAGCACGGCCCCGGACAGCCCGTCGTAGTACCCGCAGTCCGGGTCCTGGACGACCCAGCGGTTGGGCACCTGCGCCAGCGTGGTGCGGGCGGCCGGGCTCAGCCGCACGTCGGGCGGGGTGACGATCTGCAGGGCCCGGCGCGAACCGGACGCCTCGCGCAGGACCTCCGAGAGCCAGGAGGTCAGGGCGACCACCGGACGGTCGGCCAGGACCACGGCGGTGCTGTCGGTGAGCACGTCCACTGCGGGCAGCCCCACCGCCGCGCGCGCCGTCACCTCTCCGTCCCCGTCCGGCGCACCGCCGGCGTCCGCATCCTCCCGGGGCTTTCCGTCCGCGCCCTCCCGGGGCTTTCCGTCCGCGCCGGGCCCGGTCTCCGGCGCCGGTACGGCGGAGGTGTCCACGACCTCGGTGCGCGCCGCCCCCGCGGGCCAGGTCACGCCGCCCAGCAGGGCGTTGAGGCGCCCGCAGACCGAGGCGGCGAGCCGTTCGGCCTCCGGGACCGCCGTCGCGGCGCGGGCCTCGGTCCACCAGAACGGCAGCGGCACGCCGTCGGCCGACGGGCCGAGCAGGCGCCGCGCCTCCCCGGGCACCTGGACGAGCACCGGCGCCTCGACGGAGACGAGCGGGCGGCCCCCGGGACCGTGCAGCTGCACGACCGCGCCGTCGGCCGCCGCGGACACCCCGAGGTCGGGGCCGCCCGCGTACAGGCCGGTCAGCAGGTCCCAGATGTCGGGCATCTTCGGGGTGAGGGCGATGACGTCCTTGGTCACGGGCGGTCTGCTTCCTCGGTGTCGGAGAGGGCGGTCTGGACGAGCTGGTGCCGGCGGCCGCGGCGGACGATCGTGCCGCGTCCCGGCGGCTGCGGGGAGGCGTACAGGCCGGGGAAGAGCTGTCCCTCGGTCCGGTCGCCGGTCATCACGAGCGCCGCGGTGCCGGTCTCGCGCAGCGTCGTCAGCAGCGGTTCGTACAGCGCGCGGGAGGACCCGGCGACGCGGCGGGCGATGACGAAGTGCAGCCCGATGTCCTGCGCGGAGGAGACGTAGGGCAGGAAGGGGTTCAGCGGTTGCTGCCCCGCGGTCGTCAGGATGTCGTAGTCGTCGACCAGGATCACGATCCGCGGCCCGCTGAAGGCGGGCTCCGTGCCGAGCGTGTCCGGGTCCGCGCTCTCCGGCAGCCGCTTCTCCAGCTCGGCCGCGATCCCGGAGGCCAGCGCGGCGGACAGCTTCGCGTTGTGCGCGTAGCCGCCGCGGTACGCCTCCGGGATCACCCCGCGCAGCCCGCGGCGCGGGTCGAAGACCCCGAACACCAGCTCCTCGTCGCTGTACCGCTCGACGAGCTGCCCGGCGATCAGCTTCAGCAGGTTGGTCTTGCCGCACTCGTTGTCGCCGAGGACCAGCAGGTGCTGGTCGCTCCCGAACAGGTCGAGGAGGGCCGGCGCCAGCGCGTCCTGGTCGACGCCGATCGGCACCCGCCGCGGCTCGGCGGCCACGGAGAGCAGCTGCGCCGCCGGCATCCGGGTCGGCAGCACCCGTACGGGCGGCGCCACGTCCCCGTGCCAGGTGGCCCGGATGGTGCGCGCGGCCTCCTCCAGCGCGGGGCCGATGTCGTCCGTGGACGGCGAGCCGTCGATGCGCGGCAGCGCGACCTGCGCGAACAGCTTCCCGTCGGTGAGGACCCGGCCCGGGGTGTCCGCGGACAGCGTCTCGGACAGCTTGCGGTCGACGGAGGAGTCGGCCGGGTCGTTGAGCCGCAGCTCCACGCGCGTGCCGAACATGGACTGGGTCGCGATCCGCACGTCGTTCCAGCGGAGCATGCCGGCGACCACGTGGATGCCGTAGCCGCCGCCGCGCTTGAGCAGGTCGGTCACCGAGTCGTCGAGGTCGGCGAACTCGTCGCGCAGCGCCCCGAACCCGTCGACGAGCAGGACGACGTCGGTCGAGCCGAGCTCCGTCAGCCGCCCTTGCGCGCGCAGCCGGCGCAGCTGCTCCACGGAGTCGATGCCGTGCTCGCGGAAGAGGTCCTCGCGGGCGGCCAGCATCGCGCGCACCTCGGCGACGGTCCGCGCGGCCCGCTCGTGGTCGGCGCGGCCCGCGATCCCGCCGACGTGCGGCAGCCCGGCCAGCGCCGACAGACCGCCGCCGACCAGGTCGAGCCCGTACACGGCGACGTCGTACGGGGTGTGCGTGGTCGCCAGCGACAGGGCGAGGGTGCGCAGCAGCGTGGTCTTGCCGGACTGCGGACCGCCGATGACGGCGACGTGCCCGCCCGCGACCGTGAGGTCGAGCAGCCACTTGCCCTGCCACTGGCTGGCCGGGTCGTCCAGCACCCCGAGCGGCACGCGCATGGCCCCGGCCCGCCCGGCCGCCAGGTGCAGCCCGCGTCCGGTCACCTCGACGGGCCCCGCGGCGGCGTCCAGCGTGACGGCGTCCGGCAGCGGCGGCAGCCAGATCCGGCGCACTTGCGGCGCCGCGCCGGTGAGCTGGCCGACCATCACGGACATCACGGTCGGCCCGGTCTCCCGCTTGGTGGCCGCGGGTTCCGCGGCGCCCTCGGCGGGGGCCGCGTCCAGCGTGTTGAAGGCGGGGTAGGGCCAGGCGAGCGGCTCGTCGTCCTGCTGGTCGCGCAGCGCCGGACCGCGGTAGGCGCCGGACACGTACCCGGCCTTGAACCGCTCGTACAGCGAGGTGTCGACCTTGAGGTAACCGAAGCCGGGCAGCGGCGGCAGGTGGAAGGCGTCGGTGGTGTCGAGCACCGTCCGCGACTCGTCGGCGGAGAAGGTGCGCAGGCCCAGGCGGTACGACAGGTAGGTGTCCAGGCCCTTCAGCTTGCCGCCCTCGATGCGCTGGCTGGACAGCAGCAGGTGCACGCCGATGGAGCGGCCGATGCGGCCGATGGACAGGAACAGGTCGATGAAGTCCGGCTTGGCGGTGAGGAGTTCACCGAACTCGTCGATGACGACGAACAGGTGCGGCAGCGGTTCCAGGTCGGGGCGCCCGGCGGCGCGCAGGGCCGCGTAGTGCCCGATGTCGGCGACGTTCCCGGCGTCCTTCAGCACCTGCTGGCGGCGCTTGACCTCGCCCGCGAGGCTGGTGTGGACGCGCTCGACGAGCCCGGCCTGGTTCTCCAGGTTGGTGATCACCCCGGCCACGTGCGGGAGTTCGGTGAACGGCGCGAAGGTCGCGCCGCCCTTGTAGTCGACCAGGACCAGCGCCAGGTCCTCGGGGGCGTGGGTCGCGGTGAGCGCGAGGACCAGGGTGCGCAGCAGCTCGCTCTTGCCGGAACCGGTCGCGCCCACGCACAGCCCGTGCGGCCCCATGCCCAGCTCGGAGGACTCCTTCAGGTCGAGCAGCACCGGCTCGTGACGGTCCGTCAGGCCGATCGGCACGCGCAGGAACTCCCGCTCGCCCCGCGGCGCCCACAGCCGCTCCAGGTCCAGCGCGGCCGGGTCCTCGACGCCGAGCAGCCCCGGGAAGTCGACGGGCCCGGACACCGGGGTCCCCTCGGCCGCGGACTCCGCCGACAGCCGCAGCGGGGCGAGCAGCCGCGCCAGCCCCTCGGCGCCCGCGGGGCTCACCGCGTCCGCCGTGCCCTGCGCGACGGGGGACGGCTCCCGCAGGTCCTCCACGGTCACCAGGTCGCCGTCGACGCGGATGCGGACGCCGACCTGGTCCGGCTCGTGCACCTGCCGCTCCAGCAGGTGCAGCACGGTGACGCCCATGTCCCGCAGCTCCACGGCCGCGTCGGGCCGCGGCAGCTCGGCGGCCGTCGCGCCGTACTCGTCGCTCACCACCAGCAGCCGGCTCGTCAGCCGCAGCGCGTCGCGGCCGGACAGCCCGCGCCGCACCTCCGCCGCGTACGACGCACGCTGCCCCAGCTCGTGCCGGCACAGCGCGGCGAGCTGCGGCAGGCTCGGGGCGATCCGGCGGGCGGCCACCGGACCGTCCTGCTCCTGCGGATCCAGCACGTGGGGCAGCCACTTGGCCCACTCCCACTCGGCCAGCCGGTCGCCCGGCACACCGAGCGCCATCGCGACGTCGTCGGGCGCGTGCGTGACGGCGGCCTGGACGAGCAGCGCGCGGGCGACCCGCAGCACCCCCTCGCGGTCACCGACGATGCTGACGTTGCCCGCCCGGTCCAGCGGCACCGTCAGCGGGCAGTCACTGGCGACCGAGTACCGCGCCAGCAGCGCCCGCGCCTCGTTCAGCATGAACGGGTCCGGCGGGGTCATCACGCCGCCGGAGTCGGAGCCGATGGCCAGGTCCTGCACCGGCACGTCGCCGGTGCCCACCCGCACCCGCAGGAAGTCCGGGTCCTGACGGCGCCGCTCCCACAGCCGCGCCGGGTCCCGCACCAGGTCGTAGAGCGCCTCCGGGGGCGGGTTGAGGACCCGGGCGAGCTGCCGCCGCTCCCGCTCGGCCGCCCCGAAGTCCTCGCGCAGCTCCTCCAGGTACTCCAGGTACCGCTCGCGCTGGGCCCGCCGGGTGCGCTGCGCCTTGCCGCGCTGCGACAGGAACAGCCCGACCGCGCCGAGCAGCGCGATGACCAGCACCATCGCGCCGAGCGCCGCGAACTGGCTGTTGCGGATGACGGTCATCATGACGACCGAACCCATGACGCCGGCCATCGGCAGCAGCGCCGTCGCCGCGTTCCCCAGCTTGCCCTCGGGCAGGTTCGGCGGCGGCTCCACCGTGCGCGGCCCGGCGGGCGCGAGCGGCCGGGTGGAGCGGGCGGGCCGGTGTATCAGACTCTGGGTCACGGACGGACCCTTTCTCGTACGGCTCCTGTGGCGTGACGCGGCGCGGCGGTACGGCGGACGCTCATCGCACCCTCGTCGCGCGCCGCATGGCCTCGGCGGCGAGGCGGACCGTGGCGTCGCGGGTGGTCTGCCCGAGCAGCTCGGTGCGGATCGGGCCGCCGCCCGCCAGATGACGGTCGTAGGGGAGCGGGATCACGGTGACGCCCGTCTCCTTCAGGTGGGCGGTGGCGGCCTTGACGTCCAGCACCAGGTCGGGCGAGCCGGCGGTGAGCGCGACGACCGTCGAGGCGAGCGCGGCGTGCGGCAGCTGGGCCAGCCAGTTGAGGACCTGGCGGGTGCCGTTGACGCCCTCGGCGGTGGTCGGGGCGACGACCACCCGGGCGTGGGCGGTGTCCATCGCCGTACGGGCCACCTCGCCGGGCAGGCTCTCGCAGTCCACCACCGTCACCGCGAAGTAGCGGCGCAGCGCCAGCGTCACCGTGCGGTACGTGGGGACGTCCAGCGGGGCGCCGACGCGGCCCCGGCTCGCGGGCAGCAGCCAGCCGCCGTCCGCGACCGGCACCAGGTAGCCGGTGACGTCGTTCAGCCGCATCGAGGGGCTGAGGACCTGCGCCAGGTCCGCGCAGGCCCAGCGCACGGACTCGGCGCCCATCCGCACGGGCAGCGTGCCGAGCGCCGCGTCGGCCTCCAGGGTCAGCACCGGGTCGTGCCGGTAGTGGTTGAAGGTCCGGCCGAGCAGCGCGGAGACCGTCGACTTGCCGACGCCGCCGCGGATCGACGTCACCGCGATGACCCGCCCGGTGGTGACCGGCTGCTGGAGCTCCCGGGCCATCCGGGTCTCCTCCGCCACGTCCTGCGCGGCGGACGCGGTGAGCCGGCGCAGCGAGCGTCCGGTGCGCCGGGTGAGCGAGTCCCCGTGCTGCGGCCGGCCGAGGGCGCGGGCGAGCCGCGGGTCGACGGTCGGCACGGCCTCCGGAGCCGACTCCGGCAGCCGGGGATCGTGCGGCCCCCGCGGCACGGGACTGTCCCCGGGGTTCCCGCCACCCGCCGCGGCCGAAGGGGCCGGGTGCGCGGGGGCCGGGGACGGCGCGGGGTTCACGGCGGCGGGCGCCGCGTGCGGGTCCGGAAGGGCCGGTGACGTCCCGGGGCGTACGGGCGCAGGCGCGGCGTGCGGGTCCGGGTGGGCCGGATACGGCGCGGGGCGTACGGGGGCGGGCGCCACGTGCGGGTCCGGGTGGGCCTGCGACGGCGCGGGGCGTACGGGCGCGGATGCCGCGTGCGGGTCCGGGTGGGCCGGGGCGGGGGGCGCGGTCTCCAACGGCGGGGCGGGGTACGCCGGTTCGGCGCCCGGTGCGGCGGGCGGCGTGGCAGCGGAGGGCTCCGCTCCCGGGCGCGGCGGATGCACGAGACGCAGCGCGGGCTCGCCCCGCCGCCCGCCGGGGGCCCCGGCGCCGGGAACACCGGCGTGCCCCGGGCCGGGCGTCGGCGCGGTGGCGGCGGGGTTGCGCGCGGCACCGTCCGGTGCGGCGGCCGTACCGGAGTCGCCGGCCGTCGCGGGCACACCGGTGTCGCCCACGGCCCGGGGCTCCCCGGTGGTCTGTCCCAGCCGGCGCAGCACGTCGCGCTGCCAGTCCCCTCCCCGTCCCTGTTCCTGCGCCATGTCCGCCCCTTACGCGAAGGTGTCGAGCAGTCGTCCGTACACGCCGAAGACGCCGAGAACCAGCGGGAACAGGGCGATCACCCCGACGGATTCCAGCAGGTCGCCGACGCGCCGCAGCCGCACGCGCACGTGCTCGGCGGGCTGCACCGACAGGACCAGCAGCGGCAGCACCGCGAGGCCCGCCAGCACGGCCAGCGGCCCCGCCGCCCCGGAGCGGTCGAGCCACACCAGGAGCAGCCGCACCGCGAGCACGGCCGCCGCCGCCAGCAGCACCACCACCTCCGCGACCAGCGGGAAGGCGCGGGCCCGCAGCGCCGCCACCACGGTCGTGACGACCGCGAGCAGCACCGTCCACACGGTGGGCTCGCGCAGCGCCAGGACACCCGCGGCGACCGCCGAGACGGCCACCGTGACCGTCGCCAGCGCCAGTCCCCGGTGGGTGGCGGCGAGCGCCGCGGACACCTGGTACCGGCTCACCGAGGCGCCGCCCGAGCGCCGGTCGTCGAGACCGGACAGCCCCGACGCCATCAGCGCCAGCCGGGGCAGCAGCCCCAGGACGACGACGGACCCGACGGCGAGCACGGCGCCGACCCGGGCCTGTTCCCCGGCGCCCGACATGCCGGGCTGGAGGGCGACGGCCGCCTCCCAGCAGACGCCCGTCGCGGCCAGCGCGGCACCGCCGACGAGCCCGCCCCGGCCCAGCGGCGTGAACCGGCCGAGCAGGACGAGCGTCACGACGACCGCCGCCACCGCTCCCGCCGCCTGCACCGCGCCCGGCCAGTCGCGGGCGTCGCCCAGCGTCCGGGCACCGAGCACCCCCAGCGCCCCGCCGGTGGTGAGCAGCGTGGCCGCGAGCCCGCGCCGTCCCGCCCGCCCGAGCAGCGCACCGCCGAGCAGGCACACCGCGGCGACGGCGAGCAGCACGGCGCCGACGGACCCGTGCGCGTAGTGCGCCCGCGCGACGACACCGGCGACGAGCGCCCAGCCGACGGTCGCGAGCCCCGCCACGATCCGCCGGACGGCGGGCCGCCAGCGCCAGGCACGGACGTCCAGGTCGTCGGCGGTCTCGTCGCTGACGTCGTGCACCACCGGCGCCGAGGGCGCGTCCTCGGCGCGCACCAGCCGCAGCACGGCGCCGTCGGGCACCCCCGCGGACTCCAGCGTGCCGTCGTGCGCGAGCGCGGAGCCGTCGGCGGTCACCAGGTGACGCAGCTCGGGGCGTTCGGAGACCCGGTCGCCCAGCAGCCGCAGCACCTCGGGCAGCAGCAGCCCGACGGGTTCCCGGGACGGCAGGACGAGATCCACCCGCCGTCGCTCGCCGACCAGGGTGACCCGGCTCAACGCCGTGCGGCCCGTCGGCGCGGTCCGGCTCGAAGCGCCCGTGGAGATCACCATGTCGTTCCTGTCACCGGGTAGAAGGGGTCGCTGAGGAAGCGGAGGGCTGCGGGGAGGACCCCGGGGACGCAGGGGCGGAGACGCCCGGGGAGGGCTGTACGGGGCCGCCGTTCGGGCTCTTCCCGATGATCCGGTGGGACACGAACGACCACCCCACGCATCCCGCGCAGAGCACCGCCGCGATCACCACCCCGGCGAACATCTTCCCCAACCGCTCGTCCACCGCGCGGCGTTGCCGCTGCGCCCCGAACAGCAGGGCGTCCCGCAGCCGCCGGCGCCGTACCGACACGGACTCCAGCAGCTGGCTGTCGTACTCCTGGGCCGTCACCGTGTTCCCTTCGGCATGGACGTGCCGTTCGCCGGGATCCGGGGGATCCCGTCCGCGGTTCCCCCGCCGCGGCCCGGTGTGCCGGGCCCAGGGCCGCGGACGTCCGCCGCGGCCCGGGCCGGCCGGCCTCAGCCGATGTTGTCGACCGCGGCGCGCGCCTTGGCGAGCGTCGCCTGCGCGGTGCCGTCGTTCTGCTCCAGCGTCGTGCGCACGAGGCGGATGATGTCGCGGACCTCGTTCGCCGCGCGGTTCCAGCGGACTTCCTTGCCGTGGTAGTCGTCGGAGACACCGTCGGCCTGGAACTCGGCCATCGCGGCCTGCACCGCGCGGTCGCGGTCCCCGAGGACGCGCTCCAGCTGGCCGATGATGCCCTGGAGACTGCCCTGCACCTCGGTGGAGGCGCCGGTGTCGTACGAGCGGCGGTCCTGGTTCTGACCCATGATTCAGATCCCCCTGAGTCGTCTTATCGGGCGCCGAAGCGGGCCGCGTCGAAGTTGGCCTGCCCCATGTTCTGGTGGGCGTTGTCCTGCTGCTCGGTGTCACCGGTGCCGAACGCGGTGTCCATCCCGCCCTGGCCGCCGAGGATCGCGCCGAGCGAACCGTTCAGCGCGTCGGTGATCTCGTCCGCGCGGTTCTTGAACGAGTCGAACGCGGCCTTGCCGGCTCCGTTGAACTTCCCCTCCAGCGGCTCCGCGGCCTGCACGAGCCACTTGATCAGGGTGCCCAGGTCGTCGCTGGATCCGACCGTGCTCTTGCCCAGGTCCGCAAGGGTCGTGGCCCCCATGTCGAACTTCACGTATCCACCCCCGTGTATCGCGTATGACTCACCAGTACGTCGAACATCGTGACCCATAACGCGTTGCAGCGGCAACGCCGTTGGCCGTCAAGTGACACGATCAGGACGTAACACGGACTTGTTCGCAATGCGTCGTCCCCGGGGCTCCCGAGGGGCTCCCGAGGGGTTCTCGCGGGGTGCCGACGGATCCCGCGAAAAAACTTCGGAAGTCCGTGCAACCCTTCCGGGAGTCCGCGGGTCTAGCTTGCGTCAGGACTCTTGGAGGGGGATCCGGGGGGATCGCGGGGGTTCTGATACGGAGGGGAAAGCCGAAGGGGCCCGGTCGACGGACCGGGCCCCTTCGAAATCCCCGGACCTGAGAGCGTTGCCCCGGCGGACGGCCGCGACCACGCGCCTCACGGCCCCGGTACGCCGGACTCCTCAGAAGAACACCCCGCACCGCAGCAGCACGTTCGCGTACGGACGCGCCTCCCCGGTGCGCACGATCAGCCGCGCGCCCGCCGAACGCGACTTCAGCTCCTCGTGGGACACCAGTTCCAGTACGGGCAGCCGCGAGCGGAGCAGCGCCGCCGCCTCCGGGTTGGCCTCCCGCACCTCGTGGGCGGCCGTCCCGCCCTCCACCACCAGCTCCGCGAGCAGCCCGTCCAGGACCTCGGCGAACGACGGCACCCCGGCCCGGAACGCCAGGTCCACCAGCCGGGGCCCGTCCGGGACGGGCATCCCCGCGTCGCACACCAGCACCCCGTCCCCGTGGCCCAACTCGGCGATGGCGCCCGCGAGATGACGGTTCAGTATCCCGGCCCTCTTCACGGCGCGCCGACCTCCTCGGCGGTCGGGAAGGACACCTGGGCGCCCTCCCGGGTGACGGCGGCGGCGCCGACCCGGGCCGCGTACGCGGCGGCCACGGGCAGGGACGCCCCCGCGCCCAGCCGCCAGGCCAGCGCCGCGGTGAACGCGTCGCCCGCCCCCGTGGTGTCCACCGCCTCCACCGTCACCGGCGCGACGCGGACCGTCCCGCTCCCGTCCGCCACCAGCGCGCCGGCGGCGCCCAGTGTGACGACGACCGAGCGCGGACCGAGGGCGAGCAGCGCCCGAGCCCAATCCCCGGGCTCGCGTCCCGCCGCCCCGCCGAGCAGGACGCGGGCCTCGTGCTCGTTCACGATCAGCGGGTCGCAGGCCGCCAGCAGCTCGGCGGGCAGCGGCACGGGCGGCGACGGGTTGAGGACGAAGCGGGAGCCGGACGGCAGGCTCCGTACGGTTTCCACGACCGTCTCCAGCGGGATCTCCAGCTGCGCCGAGACCACCCGCGAGGCCCGCAGGAGCCCCTCCGCCGCGCGGACGTCGGCGGGCGTCAGCCGCCCGTTCGCGCCCGGCGAGACGACGATGCTGTTGTCCCCGGACGGGTCGACGGTGATCAGCGCGACCCCGGTGGGCGCCCCGCCGACGAGCACCCCGGAGGTGTCGACGCCGGCCGCGCGCTGGGAGTCGAGCAGCAGCCGTCCGTGCGCGTCGTCGCCGACCCGCGCGAGCAGGGCGGTACGGGCGCCGAGCCGGGCGGCGGCGACCGCCTGGTTGGCGCCCTTGCCGCCCGGGTGGACGGCGAGGTCGGAGCCGAGCACCGTCTCCCCGGCCGCGGGCCGCCGCTCGACCCCGATCACCAGGTCGGCGTTGGCCGAGCCCACGACCAGCAGGTCGTAGTCGTACATCAGCACACTCTTTCCGTACGTCGACGGGGCGGACCCCGTCCGTCCACGGGAGCCGGGACCGGCCCCCGTACGCCGGTGGGGGCCGGGTCCGCGTGAGGCGGACCCGGCCCGGCCACCGGCGAACGGCCCGCGGACCGGCGGGGCAGCCGGCCGGCGGGCCGGGCGTCAGCCGCCGAACCCGGCCACGTTCTCGGACGTGACCACCTTCACCGGCACCTTCACGGTCTCGTCGACCTTCCTGCCCTCGGCCGCGTCCAGCGCGTTGCGCACCGCGATCCGGCCGAGCTCCTTGGGCTGCTGGGCCACGGAGGCGTACAGGGTGCCCGCCTCGACCGCCTTCAGCCCGTCCGGGGTGCCGTCGAAGCCGATGACGGCGACCGACTTGCCGGCCTTCGAGCCGAGGGCCTTGATCGCGCCGAGCGCCATCTCGTCGTTCTCGGCGAAGACGCCCTGGACGTCCGGGTGGGCCTGGAGCATGTTCGTCATG
Organism: Streptomyces sp. NPDC054842; assembly: GCF_053611025.1. Taxonomy (NCBI): domain Bacteria; kingdom Bacillati; phylum Actinomycetota; class Actinomycetes; order Kitasatosporales; family Streptomycetaceae; genus Streptomyces; species Streptomyces sp. NPDC054842. Next base: position 215,247 of record NZ_JBSGZN010000005.1, on the reverse strand, counting down.
ACGTCGAGGCCCTTGGTGCGGTCGAAGTCCGCGGGCTGCTTGGCGACGACCTTGATGCCGGGGAACTCCTTGAGGCCCGCGGCGAAACCGGCGCCCCGCTCCCGGCTGGCGGACGTGCCGGCCTGGCCCTGGAGGATCGCGATGGTGCCCTTGCCGCCCAGCTTCTCGGCGAGGGTCCGGGCGGCGAGCCTGCCGCCCGCCACGTTGTCGGAGGCGACCAGCGCCGCCGTGTCCGCCTTGTTGACGCCCCGGTCGACGCCGACCACGGGGATGCCGGCCTTGTTCGCGGCGCGTACCGCGGGGCCCGCCGCGTCGGAGTCCACCGGGTTCACGATGATCGAGCCGAGGCCCGAACTGGTGAAGTTCTGGAGCTGGTTGGCCTGCTGAGAGGCGTCGTTCTGCGCGTCGGTGACGGTCAGGTCCGCGCCGAGCTTCTTCGCCTCCTGCTGGGCACCGGCCCTGATCTGGACGAAGAACGGGTTGTTCAGGGTCGACAGGGACAGTCCGACCTTCTTGTCGGTGCCGCCCGAGGAGCCGTTGTGCAGGAAGGACATGCCGCCGACGACGGCCGCCGCGACCACCGCGGCCAGCAGATAGGTGCCGGCCTGCCGGGCCCGGCCGCCCGGGCCGCCCGTCCCGGCGGCGGTCGGGGTCGCCCCGGCCTTGCGCCGCACCGTGTCGAGCAGCACCGCCAGCGCGATCACGACACCGATGACGACCTGCTGCCAGAACGCCGACACGGAGAGGAGGTTGAGGCCGTTGCGCAGCACCGCGAGGATCAGCGCGCCGATCAGGGTGCCGGACGCCTTGCCCGTGCCGCCGGCCAGCGAGGCGCCGCCGATGACGACCGCGGCGATCGCGTCGAGCTCGTAGCCCTGGGCGGCCTGCGGCTGCGCGGAGGAGAGCCGGGAGGCGAGCACGATGCCCGCGGCGGCGGCGAACAGCCCGGACAGCGCGTAGATCGCGAGCTTCTGCTTCTTCACCCGCAGACCGGAGAGGCGGGCCGCCTCCTCGTTGCCGCCGATCGCGTACATGGAGCGCCCGATGTACGTGCGGCCGAGGATCAGGGCCGTGATCAGGCCCATCACGATCATCACGAGGACCGGCACCGGCAGCCAGCCGCCGAGGGTGTCGCCGAGGTGCGAGACGGAGTCGGGGAAGGGGATCGGGCTGCCCTGGGAGATCACCAGGGACAGTCCGCGGCCCACCGAGAGCATGGCCAGCGTCGCGATGAACGGCGGCAGCTTCCCGTACGAGATCAGCACGCCGTTGACCAGCCCGCACGCGATGCCGGTGGCGACCGCGAGGAGGACCGCGATCCACACCGGGACGCCGTGCGAGGTGGCCGTCCAGGCGAGGACGGTGGCGGAGAGCGCGGCGACGGAACCGACCGACAGGTCGATGCCCGCCGAGACGATCACGAAGGTGACGCCGAAGGCGAGGATGGCGGTGACGGCCGCCTGGACGCCGATGTTGAGCAGGTTGTCGGTCGTCAGGAAGTCGCCGGACAGCGCCGACATGGCGACGACGAGGACGATGAGCGCGGTGAGCGCGCCGTTGTCGAGAAGGAGGCGGCGGACCGCCGAGGCGCCACTGGCGCCCGATGAGCTCTTGAGCGTGTCAGTGGCCACGGGAGTCCTCCACTGCGGTAGTTCCGGTGTTGGCGGTAGCGGGTGTGCTGACGGCGAGTGCCATCACCGCGTCCTGGGTGGCGTCGGCGGCGGGGAGTTCGCCCGCGATCCGGCCCTGGGCCATGACCAGCACGCGGTCGCTCATGCCGAGCACCTCGGGCAGGTCGCTGGAGATCATCAGGACGGCGGCTCCGGCGGCCGTGAGCGCGTTGACGAGCTGGTAGATCTCGACCTTGGCGCCGACGTCGATGCCGCGCGTCGGCTCGTCGAGGATCAGCACTTTGGTGTCGGCGAGCAGCCACTTGCCGATGACGACCTTCTGCTGGTTGCCGCCGGACAGGGTGCGGACGTGCTGGCCGAGTCCGGCCATCCGGACGCCGAGCTGCCCGGCGATCCGGGCGGCGGCCGCCCGCTGGCCCTTGAGGTCGACGAGCCCGCCGTGGGTCGCCGAGCGCAGGGTGACCAGTCCGAGGTTCTCCTCCACGGAGGCGTCGAGCAGCAGTCCCTGGCCCTTGCGGTCCTCGGGGACCAGCCCGATGCCCGCGGTCATGGCCGCGGTGACGTCGCGGCGCGGCAGCCGCGCCCCGGCGACCTCGACGGTGCCGCTGTCGTACGGATCGGCCCCGAAGACCGCCCGGACGACCTCGGTGCGTCCCGCGCCCACCAGTCCCGCGATGCCGACGACCTCACCGGCGCGCACCTCGAACGACACGTCGTGGAAGACGCCGTTCCTGGTGAGCCCCTCGACGGTCAGCAACGCGGCCCCGGTGTCGGCGCGTTCGCGCGGGTACTGCTGCTCGATCGACCGGCCCACCATGAGGCGTACGAGTTCGTCCTCGGGCGTGGAGGCGGGCACCTGGCCGACGCTCCTGCCGTCCCGGATGACGGTGACCCGGTCGCCGAGGGCGGCGATCTCCTCCAGGTGGTGCGTGATGAAGACGATGCCGACGCCGTCCTCGCGCAGCCTGCGCACGATCGCGAAGAGCTTCTCCACCTCCTCGGAGGTGAGCACCGCGGTCGGCTCGTCCATGATCAGGACGCGTGCGTCCAGGCTGAGCGCCTTGGCGATCTCGACCATCTGGAGCCGCGCGATGCCCAGTTCACGCACCCGGGCGCGGGGGGACACGCGCACGCCGACCCGGTCGAGCAGTTCGGCGGCGTCGGCCTCCATCTTCTTCCGGTCGATCAGCCCGAAGCGGCGCGGCTGCCGGCCCAGGAAGATGTTCTCGGCCACCGTCAGGTCGGGGACCAGGTTGAACTCCTGGTAGATGGTGGCGATCCCGAGGCGCTCGGAGTCCTGGGCGCCGTGGATGCGCACCTCCTCGCCGTCGACGAGGACGCGCCCGGCGTCGGGGCGGTAGGCGCCGGAGAGCATCTTGATGAGGGTGCTCTTGCCCGCGCCGTTCTCCCCGAGCAGCACGTGCACCTCGCCGCGGCGCAGGTCGAAGTCGACGCTGTCGAGGGCGACGACGCCGGGGAACGTCTTGCGTATCCCTTCGATACGCAGCAACTCGTCCGTACGGCTCACGGGTTGCTCCTTTGCACGGGAGGTACGGGTGCCGGCTCGCCGCACGAACGGCGCACGACGAGACGGGCGGGGAGGGTGACGGACTGCGGGGGCCGCCCTTCGATGCGGTCGACCAGGGCGCGGACGGCGGCCCGGCCCAGTTCGCCGGTCGGCTGGGCGATCGCCGTGATCGGCGGGTCGGTGTGCACGAACCACGGGATGTCGTCGAAGGCGGCGAGGGCGATGTCCTCCGGGACCCGCAGCCCGCGGGCCCGGACGGCGTCCAGCGCGCCGAGCGCCATCAGGTTGTCCGCGGCGAAGACGACCTCGGGGGGTTCGGGCAGGTCGAGGAAGGCCTCGGTGGCCCGGCGCCCGCTCTCCGCCTGGAAGTCGCCCTGGCCCGTGTAGGCGTCGGGCAGGCCGATGCCGTACTCGGCGAGCGCCTCCCGGAACGCCTCCACGCGCTCACTGCCGGTGGTGGTCGCCGCCGGTCCCGCGATGATGGCGAGCCGCCGGTGGCCGAGCCCGTACAGGTGGGCGACCAGATCGCGTACCGCCGCCCGCCCGTCCGCCCGGACGACCGGCACGTCCACCCCGGGGATCCAGCGGTCCACGAAGACCATCGGGGTTCCCGCGCGGGCGGCGTCCAGCATCCCGGGGGAGCCGCCGTCGGCGGGGGAGACGAGGAGGCCGTCGATCCGGCGGTCGAGCAGCGTGCGGACGTGGTGGTCCTGGAGGTCGGGCCGCTCGTCGGCGTTGCCGATGATCACGCTGTAGCCGAGGGCGCGGGCCTCCTCCTCGACGGAGCGGGCCAGCTCGGTGAAGTACGGGTTGAGCACGTCGCTGATGACCAGGCCGAGGGTGCGGGTCTGGTCGGTGCGCAGGGAGCGGGCGACGGCGTTCGGGCGGTAGCCCAGGGTCTGCACGGCGGTCAGGACACGGGCGCGGGCGTCCGCGCTGACCGACGGATGGTCGTTCAGGACGCGCGAGACCGTGGCGACGGACACGCCCGCCTCGGCAGCGACGTCCTTGATGCTCGCCATCGTCGCTCCACCTCCTCGTGGAATCGATTACACGGAGGATTGGAATCGATTACATGCGGAAGGGCAAGGGGCTGGCGATGGCCGAGATTCAATCGTGACCCACGGCGTGATTCCGCCCCCCCGGCCCCTCCGGAGGCGCTCAGGCGGCGGCCGGCTCGCACCACACGTACTTGCCCCGGTTGCCGTGCCGCGCCAGCGGATGCCAGCCCCAGCCGGTGGAGCAGGCGCGCACCAGGGCGAGTCCTCGCCCCTGTTCCAGGTGCACTCCCTGTCCTGCCTGCCCCTCCTGCCCTTCCTGTCCGGACGGCACCGGTGGCTCGGGCGGCTCGGGGTCCGTGTCCCAGGCCCCGATCCGCAGCGTGGCCGGCGGAGACCAGCGCACCCGGAGGGCGGCGGGGCCCTTCGTGTGGCGTACGGCGTTGGAGATCAGCTCGGTCGCGAGCAGCTCGGCGACGTCGGTGAGGCCGATCAGCCCGTGCATGGTGAGGATCAGGCGGACGGTGCGGCGGCTGACGGTGACGGCGCGCAGATCGTTGGGGACGTGGAGGGAGTACTCCCACGACTCGGGTTCGGGCATGCGGCAACTCCGTTCGGTGGATGGGGGGTTGCGGCGAGCGGGCGGTGGCAGGGTCGCGCCCGTCATGGCAGGACGGGGCGGTGCGCTTCCGGGGTCCTGGTGGTGCCGCAGGGTGTGCGTCGCGTCACTGACGGTAGGTCTTACAGATAAGACGGAGCAACCCGATCGCGTAATCTGGCCCCGGACGAGTCGCAGCAGCGCACTCGTTGGAGAAGGAGCGGACGATGGTCCTGAGGCGTGAACCCACGGCGCGTCAGGTGCGCTTGGGGACCGAACTGCGCCGTCTCCGCGAGGCGGCCGGCCTGACCCCGACGGAAGCGGCGGCGCTGCTCGGGGTCAACAGGGTGCAGATCAGCCAGATCGAGTCCGGTCTCGCGGGAGTGAGCGAGCAGAGGCTGCGCCGCCTCGCCTCGCACTACGCCTGCACCGACGAGGAGTTCGTCGACGCGCTGGTGGCCATGGCGACGGACCGGACGCGGGGCTGGTGGGAGCAGTACCGGGGGTTGCTGCCCACGTCCTTTCTGGACCTGGCTGAACTGGATCACCACGCGGAGTACCGGAACCAGGTGGCCGTCCTGTACGTGCCGGGTCTTTTGCAGACGGAGGAGTACGCACGTGCCGTCTTCTCGGCTCGTGTCCCGGAACTCACGGACGAGGAATTGGAGTTGCGTGTGCTGCACCGGATGGAACGCCAGAAGGCCGCCATCCCGTACAACGTGGTGATCCATGAGGCGGCGTTGCGCATCAGGGTCAGTGGCCGTTCCGCCTCCCGGTCCCAGCTCGCCCGGCTTCTCGAAGCCTCCGAGGCGGACCACATCACGCTGCAGGTGATCCCCTTCGACCTCGACGGATTCGCCAACGCCTCAAGCGCGATGACCTACGCAGGTGGGCCGCTGCCCAGACTGGACACGGTGGTTCGCGATGCACCCCATGGCTCGGTCTTCATCGATTCCGACGCTCAGTTGGAGACCTACCGAAGGAACTTCCGTAGGGTGCAGGGTGTATCGCTCGCCCCCGGACGGTCCCGCGAACTCATCAACGACCTGGCGAAGGAATTGTGAGGCGTCCCATGACGGTCTTCGACAACTGGCGGAAGTCTTCCCACTCGGGCGAGGGCGACGGCAACGATTGCGTGGAGATCGCCAACTCCACCACTCACGTTGCCGTTCGCGACACCAAGGCGCCCGCTCGGGCCACCCTCACCTTCGTTTCCACAGCCTTCAACGCTTTCGTTCAGACCCTCAAGAAGGCGCCCGAGGGGTTGGGCTTGTGACCCGCCCCATGGCCTCGCCCGGGACCTGGCGCAAGTCGTCCCACTCGGGCGAAGGCGACGGCAACAGCTGTGTGGAGATCGCGAACTCCGCCACTCACGTGGCCGTCCGTGACTCGAAAATCCCTGCCCGAGCCACCCTCACCTTCCCCGTGACGGCCTTCGTGCCCTTCGTGCAGGCGCTCAAGGAGCCGGTGGAGGAGTCAGGAGCCACCCCGTGACCCGCCCTGGCAACTGGCGGAAGTCGTCCTACTCCGGTGGCGGTGACGGCAACAACTGCGTCGAGGTCGCCACCCGCCCCACCCACGTCGCCGTACGTGACTCGAAGACCCCTGCCCGGGCCACGCTCACCTTCCCGGTCGCCGCCTTCGCCCCCTTCGTCGAAGGGCTCAAGAAGGCCCCCGTCGCCGATCGCTGACGGCTGTCACACCCCCCGGGTACCGTCGGGGCATGGCTGATCAGGCGGGGACCCGCCAGGTGACCCTGGCGGTGGTGGAAGGCGTACTGGAGCGCATCACGTACGCCAATGAGGAGACCGGGTACACGGTGGCCCGGGTGGACACCGGCCGTGGTGCCGGCGACCTGCTGACCGTCGTCGGCTCGCTCCTCGGCGCCCAGGTCGGCGAGTCCCTGCGCCTGGAGGGCCGCTGGGGCTCGCACCCGCAGTACGGCAAGCAGTTCACGGTGGAGAACTACACGACGGTGCTCCCCGCCACCGTCCAGGGCATCCGCCGCTACCTCGGCTCGGGCCTGGTCAAGGGCATCGGCCCGGTCTTCGCGGACCGCATCACGCAGCACTTCGGCGTCGACACGCTGCGGATCATCGAGGAGGAGCCGAAGCGGCTCATCGAGGTCCCCGGCCTCGGCCCCAAGCGCACCAGGAAGATCGCCGACGCCTGGGAGGAGCAGAAGGCGATCAAGGAGGTCATGCTCTTCCTCCAGAGCGTCGAGGTGTCGACCTCCATCGCCGTCCGCATCTACAAGAAGTACGGCGACGCGTCGATCTCGGTGGTGCGGAACCAGCCCTACCGCCTCGCGTCGGACGTCTGGGGCATCGGCTTCCTGACCGCCGACAGGATCGCCCAGTCCGTCGGCATCCCGCACGACAGCCCGGAGCGCGTCAAGGCCGGTATCCAGTACGCGCTCTCGCAGTCCACCGACCAGGGCCACTGCTACCTCCCCGAGGAGCGGCTCATCGCGGACGCGGTGAAGCTCCTCCAGGTGGACACGGGCCTCGTCATCGAGTGCCTGGCCGGGCTGGCCGCGCCCGGCGAGGACGGCGAGGACCCCGGCGTCGTGCGCGAGAAGGTCCCGGCGCCCGACGGCGGCGACCCGGTCACCGCCGTCTACCTGGTCCCCTTCCACCGCGCCGAACTCTCCCTGTCCGCCCAGCTGCTGCGGCTGCTGCGCACCGGCGAGGACCGGATGCCGGGGTTCCACGACGTGGACTGGGACAAGGCCCTCGCCTGGCTGAAGGGGCGTACGGGCGCGGAGCTGGCCCCCGAGCAGGAGGCGGCCGTCCGGCTCGCGCTGACGAAGAAGGTCGCCGTCCTCACCGGCGGACCGGGCTGCGGCAAGTCGTTCACGGTTCGCTCGATCGTGGAGCTGGCCCGGGCCAGGAAGGCCAGGATCGTGCTGGCGGCGCCCACGGGCCGGGCGGCCAAGCGCCTCGCGGAGCTGACCGGCGCCGACGCCTCCACCGTCCACCGGCTCCTGGAGCTGAAGCCCGGCGGGGACGCGGCGTACGACCGGGAGCGGCCGCTCGACGCCGACCTGGTGGTGGTGGACGAGGCGTCGATGCTGGACCTCCTGCTCGCCAACAAGCTGGTCAAGGCGGTCGCCGAGGGTGCCCACCTGCTGTTCGTCGGCGACGTCGACCAGTTGCCCAGCGTCGGCGCCGGCGAGGTCCTGCGCGATCTGCTCGCCGACGGCAGCCCGATCCCGGCCGTCCGCCTGACCCGGGTCTTCCGCCAGGCCCAGCAGTCCGGGGTGGTGACGAACGCCCACCTGATCAACGCCGGCCGGCAGCCCGTCACCCAGGGCCTCAAGGACTTCTTCCTCTTCGTCGAGGACGACACCGAGGAGGTGGCCCGGCTCACCGTGGACGTGGTGGCCCGGCGCATTCCGGCCAAGTTCGGCCTCGACCCGCGCCGCGACGTGCAGGTGCTCGCGCCGATGCACCGCGGCCCGGCGGGCGCCGGAGCGCTGAACGGCCTGCTCCAGCAGGCCGTCACCCCGGCCCGCCCCGACCTCCCCGAGAAGCGCTTCGGCGGCCGGGTCTTCCGCGTCGGCGACAAGGTCACCCAGATCCGGAACAACTACGAGAAGGGCGAGAACGGCGTCTTCAACGGCACCGTCGGCGTCGTCACCTCGCTCGACCCGGACGAACAGCGCCTGACCGTGCGCACCGACGAGGACGAGGAGGTGCCGTACGAGTTCGACGAGCTGGACGAACTGGCCCACGCGTACGCCGTGACCATTCACCGCTCCCAGGGCAGCGAGTACCCGGCGGTGGTGATCCCGGTCACCACCAGCGCCTGGATGATGCTCCAGCGCAACCTGCTCTACACGGCGGTCACCCGCGCCAAGAAGCTGGTCGTCCTCGTCGGCTCCCGCAAGGCGATGGGCCAGGCGGTCCGCACGGTCTCCGCGGGCCGCCGGTGCACGGCCCTGGACCACCGCCTCGCGCCGCGCCCGGCGCACGCCTGACCAAGGGCCGCGGCGCCCCGTGAGAACGGGTCACAACGCCCGCCGTCGCAGGTATCGAAGAAAATGATCGATCAAATGAGTCACAAAGGTCACACTCCACTTCCGGAAGCGGGGCGGAGGGGGGCAGGATGAGCAGGTTGGCGGCACTGAGTGCCGCCAATAGGCCCAATGGTCGACCCCGAGTGCACTCTCCAGGGCCAAATGGGGGATGGTAGAGACAGTCAGGGCACCTCGAAGAAGAGGCACAACGTCGGTGAGGGATGACGTGAGCGACAACTCTGTAGTACTGCGGTACGGCGATGGCGAGTACACCTACCCGGTGATCGACAGCACCGTCGGCGACAAGGGCTTCGACATCGGGAAGCTCCGCGCCCAGACCGGTCTGGTCACGCTCGACAGCGGATACGGCAACACCGCCGCCTATAAATCCGCGATCACCTACCTCGACGGCGAGGAAGGCATCCTGCGGTACCGCGGTTACCCGATCGAGCAGCTCGCCGAGCGCTCCACCTTCCTTGAGGTGGCGTACCTGCTGATCAACGGCGAACTGCCGACCGTCGACCAGCTCTCCACCTTCAAGGGCGAGATCACGCAGCACACCCTGCTGCACGAGGACGTCAAGAACTTCTTCCGCGGCTTCCCGCGTGACGCCCACCCCATGGCGATGCTGTCGTCCGTGGTCAGCGCGCTGTCCACCTTCTACCAGGACAGCCACAACCCGTTCGACGAGAAGCAGCGCCACCTCTCGACGATCCGCCTGCTCGCCAAGCTTCCGACGATCGCGGCCTACGCGTACAAGAAGTCGATCGGTCACCCGTTCGTCTACCCGCGCAACGACCTCGGTTACGTCGAGAACTTCCTGCGGATGACCTTCTCGGTCCCCGCCCAGGAGTACGACCTGGACCCGGTCGTCGTCTCCGCGCTCGACAAGCTGCTCATCCTGCACGCGGACCACGAGCAGAACTGCTCGACCTCCACCGTGCGCCTGGTCGGCTCCTCGCAGGCGAACATGTTCGCCTCGATCTCCGCCGGCATCTCGGCTCTCTGGGGCCCGCTGCACGGCGGCGCCAACCAGTCGGTGCTGGAGATGCTCGAAGGCATCCAGGCGTCCGGCGGCGACGTCGACACCTTCATCCGCAAGGTGAAGAACAAGGAAGACGGCGTGAAGCTCATGGGCTTCGGGCACCGCGTCTACAAGAACTTCGACCCCCGGGCGAAGATCATCAAGGCCGCCGCGCACGACGTCCTCTCCGCCCTCGGCAAGTCGGACGAGCTGCTCGACATCGCGCTGAAGCTCGAGGAGCACGCGCTGGCCGACGACTACTTCGTCGAGCGCAAGCTCTACCCGAACGTGGACTTCTACACGGGCCTGATCTACCGCGCGATGGGCTTCCCGACCGAGATGTTCACGGTCCTGTTCGCCCTCGGCCGTCTGCCGGGCTGGATCGCCCAGTGGCACGAGATGATCAAGGAGCCGGGTTCCCGCATCGGCCGCCCGCGTCAGATCTACACGGGTGAGGTCCTCCGCGACTTCGTCCCGGTGGAAGCCCGCTAAACAGCGAAGCTCCTCCAGGTCAACCGCCCCGACGGCTCCTCCCGAAAGCGAGTGAGCCGAAGGGGCGCGCCTGTGTCGAGGGGCCGAACGCGCGGGGGCCGCGACGAAGGAGGGGTCGAGCACGATCGGCCCCTCGACACAGGCTTCCGCGCCCCGGAGGCGAACCGAGCGCCTGAAAAAAGGGGAGCCCCGGAGGCGAGCGAACCGAGCTGAAAAATACGGAAAGCGCCCTGCTGCCGGTCCCCCCACGGGCCGGCAGTCAGGGCGCTTTCCTTGTCCCGGTACGGATTCCCCCCACGGGATCCGGCCGGGCGTCTGTGGGACAGCGCCTGAATCGCTGCGAGCTAAACGAGCAAAACTGGTGACACCACTGCGTGACGCGGTGCGGTCTGCCGGGACCCGTACGGACCGGGAGGGCCGCTCAAAGCTCTCCGGCGTACGTGCCCCGGCAACGCAGTTCCGGGAACGTCCCCCAAGACATCCCCAGATGCCGGCTCCGCCCCCCAAGACGTTGCCGACACCGCCAACTTAGACTCACGAACCCCTTCGTTGGTTACGTTCACATCACTGTGACCTGCGTCTCTTGCGTATGTCCTGAAAATGCGCAAGAGCCCCGATACGTCGATCGGAGGGCAAGCGTAAGGATGCTGCGCGAGCCTTGTGAAGAGCTTATGTGAGCCTTCCGTTGGACTCTAGAGGGACTCCCGCCTCGTCGTCATGAGAATGCCCTGAGCCGAAGGCTGTTCGTCACCACGAACACCGAGGAGAAGGCCATGGCGGCGCCCGCGATCATCGGGTTCAGGAGTCCCGCGGCGGCCAGCGGCAGTGCGGCCACGTTGTATCCGAAGGCCCAGAGCAGGTTCCCCTTGATCGTGGCGAGGGTCCGGCGCGAGAGCCGGATCGCGTCGGCGGCGACGCGCAGGTCACCGCGGACGAGGGTCAGATCGCCGGCCTCGATGGCCGCGTCGGTCCCGGTGCCCATGGCGAGGCCCAGGTCGGCGGTGGCGAGTGCGGCGGCGTCGTTGACCCCGTCGCCCACCATGGCGACCGTCCGGCCCTCGCCCCGGAGCCGCTCGATCACCTCGACCTTGCCCTCGGGCAGCACCTCGGCGAAGACCCGGTCGATGCCGACGGCGCGCGCCACGGACTCGGCCACCGCCTGGTTGTCGCCGGTCAGCAGCACCGGCGTGAGCCCGAGGGCGCGCAGGGCCCGTACCGCCTCGGCGCTGGTCTCCTTGACCGTGTCGGCGACGGTGAGGACGCCGATCGCCGTCCCGTCCCGGGTGACCACGACGGCCGTACGGCCCCCGGCCTCCGCCTCGGCGCGGGCGCGGGCCAGCTCGGGCGGGAGCGTGCCGTGCGGCAGCCGTCCCACCGTGACCTCCCGTCCCCCGACGCGCCCGCGGACGCCGAGTCCGGGGACGTTTTCGAAGTGCTCGGGAGCCGGCAGGGCGCCGGTGCGTTCCTCGGCGCCCGCGGCGACGGCCCGGGCGATCGGATGCTCCGAGGCGTGCTCCAGGGCCCCGGCGGCCCGCAGCAGCTCGCTCTCGCCGACGCCCTCGGCGGCGTACACCTCGTGCAGGGTCATCCGGCCGGTCGTCACCGTCCCGGTCTTGTCCAGGACGACGGTGTCGACACGGCGGGTGGACTCCAGGACCTCGGGGCCCTTGATGAGAATGCCGAGCTGGGCACCGCGCCCCGTGCCGACCATCAGCGCGGTAGGGGTCGCGAGGCCGAGGGCGCAGGGGCAGGCGATGATGAGCACCGCGACGGCGGCGGTGAAGGCGGCCACCGTGTCACCGGTGAGGCCGAGCCAGAAACCGAACGTGCCGACGGCGATCAGCAGCACCACCGGCACGAAGACCGCGGAGATCCGGTCGGCGAGGCGCTGCACCTCCGCCTTGCCGTTCTGCGCGTCCTCCACGAGCCGGGCCATCCGGGCCAGCTGGGTGTCCGCGCCGACGCGGCGGGCCTCCACGACCAGGCGTCCCCCGACGTTCACGGTGGCGCCCGTGACGCCGTCGCCGGCGGACACGTCCACCGGTACCGACTCGCCGGTCAGCATGGACGCGTCGATCGCCGAGGTCCCCTCGACGACGGTGCCGTCGGTGGCGATCTTCTCGCCGGGCCGTACGACGAAGCGGTCGCCGACGGCCAGCCCGCTGACGGGGACGCGCACCTCCCGGCCGTCCCTGAGGACACTGACGTCCTTCGCGCCGAGTTCCATCAGCGCCCGCAGGGCCGCCCCGGCGCGCCGCTTGGAGCGGGCCTCCAGATAGCGGCCGAGCAGGATGAACGCGACGACGCCGGCGGCGACCTCCAGGTAGATCGTGGACGCGCCGTCGTGCCGCGAGACGGTGAACGTGAAGCCGTCCCGCATGCCGGCCATGCCCGCGTCGCCGAAGAACAGTGCCCACAGGGACCAGCCGAAGGCGGCGAGCGTGCCGACGGACACGAGGGTGTCCATCGTGGCCGCGCCGTGCCGGGCGTTGGTGAGGGCGGCCCGGTGGAAGGGCAGTCCGCCCCAGACGACGGCGGGCGCGGCGAGGGTGAGCGCGAGCCACTGCCAGTTGTCGAACTGCAGCGCCGGGATCATCGACATCAGCACGACGGGCAGGGCGAGGGCGGCGGAGACGGTCAGCCGCTGCCGCAGGGAGGCGAGTTCGGGGTCGTGGTCGTCCCCGGCGGGCGCCTCCGTGTCCTCGGCGGGCGGGGGAGCGGGCTCCTCGGCCGTGTAGCCGGTCTTCACCACGGTGGCGATGAGGTCGGCGACCTGTGTCCCCGCCGGGTAGGTGACCTTCGCCTTCTCGGTGGCGTAGTTCACCGTGGCGGTGACGCCGTCCATCCGGTTGAGCTTCTTCTCGACCCGGGCCGCGCAGGAGGCGCAGGTCATCCCGCCGATGACGAGTTCGACCTCGGAGGCCGGGACGGGCGGTGCGGGGGTGTCCGCCGCCGGGGTCCTGGCTGCTGCGGTGGTCATGTCCGGCTCCAGTCGATGGGCCGGGCCGTACGGAGTCGGTGTCTGCCGGCCGGTACGGCCCGGTGCGGGGACGAGGTGCTGCGGACGGTGCCGCAGCCGGGGTCGGGCGGGGTCAGGCGCGGCCGACGAGCTCGAAGCCCGCCTCGTCCACGGCGGCGCGTACGGCGTCGTCGTCGAGCGGCGCGGCGGACACGACGGTGACCTCGCCGGAGGAGGCCACGGCCTTCACCGAGTCGACGCCGGCGATCTCCGAGATCTCGCTGGAGACGGATCCTTCGCAGTGGCCGCAGCTCATGCCGCTCACCCGGTAGACGGTCGTGACGGAGTGCGGGGTGCCGGTCTGGGCGGTCATGGCGTTGCTCCTCGTCGAGGCAGGGGGCGTTCCGGGGCGGGTGGGGGACCTGTGAGATGCGGGTTCCCACTCACCGCACTCCACACTATACCCCTAGGGGGTACTAAACGGTCGGGTGGGACGCGACCGGACCGGGACAGGACCGGGCTACGCGGATAGCGTTCCCCGCGGACACGGTCTCCGGGTGAGGGGCGGGACGGATGCGGGCAGTGGTGTTCGAGCGGTACGGCGAGCCGGCGGAGGTGCGCGAGGTGGCGGACCCGGCACCGGCCGAGCACGGGGTCGTGGTGCGCGTCGGGGCCACCGGGCTGTGCCGCAGCGACTGGCACGGCTGGCAGGGGCACGACCCGGACATCACCCTGCCGCACGTGCCCGGTCACGAGCTCGCCGGGGTCGTCGAGGCCGTGGGCGCGCGGGTGACCGGATGGCGCCCCGGGGACCGGGTCACCGTGCCCTTCGTCTGCGCCTGCGGCACCTGCCCCGCCTGCGCGGCGGGCGACCAGCAGGTCTGCGAGCGCCAGACCCAGCCCGGCTTCACCCGCTGGGGGTCCTTCGCGCAGTACGTGGCGCTGGACCACGCCGACGTGAACCTGGTCGCGGTGCCCGAGGAGCTGTCCTTCGGGACGGCGGCCTCGCTGGGCTGCCGGTTCGCCACGGCGTTCCGCGCGGTCGTGGCGCAGGGGCGGGTGGCGGCGGGGGAGTGGGTCGCCGTGCACGGGTGCGGGGGCGTCGGGCTGTCCGCCGTGATGATCGCGGCGGCCTCGGGCGCGCGGGTCGTGGCGGTGGACGTCTCCGCCCGGGCGCTGGAGCTGGCGCGGACGTTCGGGGCGGCCGAGTGCGTCGACGCCTCCGGGGCCGCGGACACGGCGGAGGCGGTGCGGGAGGTGACGGGCGGCGGCGCCCACCTCTCCCTGGACGCCCTCGGTTCCCCCGCCACCTGCGCGGCCTCCGTGAACGGCCTGCGCCGCCGCGGCCGTCACGTGCAGGTGGGCCTGCTGCCCTCGCCGACCGGCTCCACCCCGGTTCCGATGGCGCGGGTGATCGGCCTCGAACTCGAAGTGCTGGGCAGCCACGGGATGGCGGCGCACGCCTACCCCCGGATGCTGGAGCTGGTGCGGGCCGGTGTGCTGCGCCCCGATCTGCTCGTCACGTCCACCGTCCCGCTGGACGCCGCACCGGCCGCGCTGGCGGCGATGGGCACGGCCCCGGGCTCCGGGGTCACGGTCATCGAACCGTGGGCCTGAGGGCGAGGAGAGTGGCCGAATCGCCGTCGCCGAGCGGCCCACCGCCCGCATCCGGGCCCGCGGCGCAGCCCCGGCCCGGCTTCCCGCCCGCCGGACCGGCCGCGGGCGGCGCTCTGTCGCCTGCGCGGGCCCGTACCCCCGGGGTCAGTCCTCCCGGCGCCCGCGGTTGCCCGGGCGGGAGGCGACCCAGGCCCGCACGGTGTCGGCGTACCAGTACGGTTTCCCGCCCTCCACATGGTCGGGTGGCGGCAGCAGGCCGTGTTTGCGGTACGACCTCACGGTGTCCGGCTGCACCCGGATGTGCGCGGCGATCTCCTTGTACGACCAGAGCCGACGGTCGGTCATCAGTGGCACCTCCCTGCGCGCGCCGCGGCGGCGGCCGGGGGCGGCCGTCGGGGGAGCCGGGCGCTTCGCTGGCGATCACAAAGCCTGTGCCCGTTGAACGACACTCCGTGACGGGAGGCTGGCCCTGTCGCCCGGGTGTGACCCAAGACCCGCGTATACGCGACATGTGTGACAGGAAGCGGGTCTTTGTGACACGAGTGACGCATTGGACGCCCTGAGCCCCCTGGGAACGGCCGGCCCTTGACCCCTCGGCCCCCGTAGCCCCTCGGCCCGCGTCGGACCGAGGGGCCGGTTCCGCAGTCAGCCCGGCGCCCGGACCCGCGCGCCTCGCGCGTTCAGGCCCCGCAGGACCGGAGGAACGCCCGGGTCCGCTGCGCGATCGGCAGCGGTTTGTCCGGCGGGCACGGGTACATGTCCTGCTCGACGATCGCGAAGAGGTCGACGTCGAGCTTCTGCGCGGCGGCGAGGACGGGCTCCAGCGCCGGCACGCCGGACGGCGGTTCGCACATGACCCCGCGGGCCACGGCGGGCCCGAACGGCACCTCGCCCGCCCGGACCTCGGCCAGGACCAGCGGGTCCACCTGCTTGAGGTGGAGGTAGCCGATGCGCTCGCCGTACGTCTCGATGAGCTTGACGCTGTCGCCGCCGCAGTAGGCGTAGTGCCCGGTGTCCAGGCACAGCGAGACGAGCGAGGAGTCCGTGGCGTCCAGGAAGCGGGTGACGTTCTCCTCGCTGTCGATGTGCGTGTCGGCGTGCGGGTGGACGACGATCCGCAGCCCGTAGCGCTCCCGCACCTCGTGGGCGAGGCGCTCGGTCTGGGCGGTGAGGCTGCGCCACTGCGTCGGGGTCAGGGTCCTGTCCTCCAGCACCGCGCCCGTCTTGTCGTCGCGCCAGAAGGAGGGGATGACGACGAGGTGCTCGGCGCCCATCGCCCGGGTGAGCTCGGCGATGGCCGAGACGTGCGCCCAGGTGGACTCCCACACCGCCGGGCCCCGGTGCAGGCCGGTGAACACCGTGCCGGCCGAGACCGTGAGCCCGCGGCGCGCGGTCTCCTCCGCGAGGACGGCGGGATCGGTCGGCAGATAGCCGTAGGGGCCCAGCTCGATCCACTCGTATCCGGACGCGGCGACCTCGTCGAGGAAGCGCCGCCAGGGGACCTGTCGCGGGTCGTCGGGGAACCAGACCCCCCAGGAGTCGGGAGCCGAACCGATCCGGATGCGGGACAGTGAGGACGGAGGCGACGGCCGCGGTGACGGCTCGGGTGACGAAGGGCGTGCGGGTCCGGGTGACGACGGGCGTGACGGCTCGGGCGATGGCTGCGGTGACAACGACGTCATGGGCGTCAGCTTCGGACCGCCCCCGGGAGGTGTCAAGCCCTGGTCCGAATGTCTGGACAAAGCGTTGACAGGGCTCCCCGGGCGACGCTAGACCTGGGGACAGCCCAAGCGAAGGGATCTCGATGGCGTACGACCTGATCACCATGGGGCGGATCGGCGTGGACCTCTACCCGTTGCAGACGGGCGTGCCGCTGGCCCGGGTGACGTCCTTCGGGAAGTTCCTCGGCGGGTCGGCCACGAACGTCGCGGTGGCCGCCGCCCGGCTCGGCCGGCGCACGGCGGTGATCACACGTACGGGCGACGACCCCTTCGGCGCGTATCTCCACGAGGCGCTGCGGGACTTCGGCGTGGACGACCGCTGGGTGACGCCGGTCGCCGGGCTGCCGACCCCGGTCACGTTCTGCGAGGTCTTCCCGCCGGACGACTTCCCCCTCTACTTCTACCGGCAGCCCAAGGCGCCGGACCTGGAGATCGGCGCCGGCGAGCTCGACCTGGAGGCGGTGCGCGCCGCCTCCGTCTTCTGGGTGACCGGCACGGGACTGAGCGAGGAGCCCAGCCGCACCGCGACGCTCACGGCGCTCGCCCACCGGGCCCGGACGGGCACGACGGTGTTCGACCTCGACTGGCGCCCCATGTTTTGGCAGGACCCCGGCTCGGCGCGCCCGTTCTACGCCGAGGCCCTGCGCCACACCACCGTCGCCGTCGGCAACGTGGACGAGGTGGAGATCGCCACCGGGGAGCGCGACCCGCACGCCGCCGCCCGCGCCCTGCTGGCGGCCGGTGTCGAACTCGCCGTGGTGAAGCAGGGCCCCAAGGGCGTCCTCGCCGTCCACCGCGACGGCACGTCCGCCGAGGTCCCGCCGCTGCCGGTGACCGTCCTGAACGGCCTCGGCGCCGGCGACGCCTTCGGCGGCTCCCTGTGCCACGGCCTGCTGGCCGGCTGGGACCTGGAGCGGATCATGCGGTACGCGAACGCGGCGGGCGCGATCGTCGCCTCCCGCCTGGAGTGCTCCTCGGCCATGCCGACCCCGGACGAGGTCGAGGGCGCGCTCGCCGCGGGAGCGGTGCGGTGAGGGCGGGACCCGTCGGCGGGGCGCGGCAGGAGGAGGGCGGCGGCGACGGCCGAGGCGCCGCTCCGGGGCCCCTCGGCCCGGTGGACGTGTCCGAGCTGGTCCGCGTGCGCGCCCACCACCCCGAGGCGGTCGCCGAGGCCGCGGCCCGCCGCCCCCGGCGCCCCCTGGTCGACGGCGGCGGCCGCCTGATGATCATCGCGGCGGACCACCCGGCCCGGGGCGCGCTGGCCGTCGGCGACCGCAGGTTCGCCATGGCGAACCGCGCCGGCCTGCTGGAACGGCTCTGCCTCGCGCTGTCCCGGCCCGGGGTCGACGGCGTCCTCGCCACCGCCGACATCCTCGACGACCTGCTGCTGCTCGGCGCCCTGGACCACAAGGTCGTCCTCGGCTCGATGAACCGCGGCGGCCTCGCGGGCGCCGCCTTCGAACTGGACGACCGGTTCACCGGGCACCGCCCCCAGGACATCGAGCGGCTCGGCTTCGACGCGGGCAAACTGCTGCTGCGCATCGACTACGACGACCCGGGCTCGCTGCGGACCCTGGAGTCCGCCGCCCGCGTCGTCGACGAGATGGCCGCGCGCCGGCTCCCGGTGTTCGTGGAGCCGTTCCTGTGCCGCCGCGACCCGGCGACCGGGGCGCTGGGCAACGACCTCGGCGCCGAGGCGGTCACCAAGTCCATCGCGATCGCGAGCGGCCTGGGCGGCACGTCGGCGTACACCTGGCTGAAGGTCCCCGTCACCGACAACCCCGACGACATGGCCCGCGTCATGGAGACCTCCACGCTGCCCTCCGTCCTGCTCGGCGGCGACGTCGGCGAGGACCAGGAGGGCGCGTACGAGAAGTGGCGCGGCGCCCTCCAACTGCCCACCGTGCAGGGGCTGGTCGTCGGCCGCTCCCTGCTCTACCCGGCGGACGGGGATGTGGCCGCGGCCGTGGACACCGCCGTCGGACTTCTGTGAGGACCGGATGACGAGCAACGACCTGTACGTCCCGAGCGGCGCCGCCGCGAGCCCGCCGTACGCCGTCGACATCGACCCGAAGCGGGCGGGCTGGGAGTACAGCAGCCTGCGCGTGGTCGACCTCGCACCCGGCGGCACGCACATCTTCACCAGCGGCGACAGCGAGTGGATCGTGCTGCCCCTGGAAGGTGGTTGTACGGTACATACGGAGGGTGAGGAGTTCCATCTCCTGGGCAGGGAAAGCGTGTTCGGCGGAGTCAGTGACTTCGCCTACGTACCCCGCGACGCCCGGGCACTGATCGCCTCCGGTGCGGGAGGCCGCTTCGCCCTGGCAGGAGCGAAGTGCGAGCGCCGACTCCCCGCCCGCTACGGCCCCGCGCCGGAGGTTCCCGTCGAAGACCGCGGCAGCGGCACCTGCGCCAGGAAGGTGCGCAACTTCGCCTCGGCCGACGCCTTCGCGTGCGACCGGCTCATCGCCGTCGAGGTCGTCACCCCCGGCGGCAACTGGTCCTCGTACCCGCCGCACAAGCACGACGAGCACCGCCCCGGCGTGGAGTCGCTGCTGGAGGAGATCTACTACTTCGAGATCGAGGGCCCGAACGGCTTCGGCTACCAGCGCGTGTTCCCCTCACGCGAGGGCGGCGCCGACGTGCTGGCCGAGGTGAGGACCGGCGACGCCGTCCTCGTCCCCGACGGCTGGCACGGCCCGTCCGTCGCCGCTCCCGGGCACACCATGTACTACCTGAACGTGATGGCCGGCCCGGGCGCGGAACGGGAGTGGCGGATCTGCTTCCACCCCGGACACGGAGAGAGCGCGGAGGGATACCGATGACCCGTCTGACGGTCGCGCAGGCGCTGGTGCGCTTCCTGGCCTCCCAGTTCACGGAACGGGACGGCGAGCGGCAGCGGCTGATCGGCGCCACCTGGGGCATCTTCGGCCACGGGAACGTCGCCGGGATCGGCCAGGCACTCGTCGAGTACGCGGACGAGATGCCGTACCACCAGGGCCGCAACGAGCAGTCCATGGTGCACGCGGCCGTCGGCTACGCGCGCCAGCGCAACCGGCTGTCCACGCACGCCGTGACGACGTCGATCGGCCCCGGCGCCACGAACCTCGTCACCGGCGCCGCCCTCGCGACGGTCAACCACCTGCCGGTGCTGCTGCTGCCCGGCGACGTCTTCGCCACCCGCCCGGCCGACCCGGTCCTCCAGCAGCTGGAGGTCCCGTACGCGGGCGACGTGTCGGTCAACGACTGCCTGCGCCCGGTGTCCCGGTACTTCGACCGGATCACCCGCCCCGAGGCGCTGATCCCGGCGGCGCTCCAGGCGATGCGGGTGCTCACGGACCCGGTGGAGACGGGCGCGGTCACCCTCGCGCTGCCGCAGGACGTGCAGGCGGAGGCGTTCGACTGGCCGGAGGAGTTCTTCGCGGAGCGGGTGTGGACCGTCCGGCGCCCGGCACCCGACTCCGGTGAACTGGCCGCGGCGGTGCGGGCCGTCCGCGAGTCCCGGCGCCCCCTGATCGTCGCGGGCGGCGGGGTGCACCACAGCCGCGCCGAGGACGCCCTCGCGGAACTCGCCGCGGCCACCGGCATCCCGGTCGCCTCCACCCAGGCCGGCAAGGGCTCCCTGCGGTGGGACCACCCCCAGGACGTCGGCGGCATCGGCCACACCGGCACCGCGACCGCCGACGAACTGGCGCGCACCGCCGACCTGGTGATCGGCGTCGGCACCCGCTGGACCGACTTCACGACGGCGTCCGGCACCCTCTTCGCGGCCTCGGATGTGCGCTTCCTCAACCTCAACATCGCGCCGTACGACGGGCACAAGCTGTCCGGGCGGACGCTGGTCGCGGACGCCCGGGCCGGCCTGGAGGAGCTCACCGAGGCGCTCACCCTGCACGGCCACCGCGCGGAGCCCGCCTACGTCACCGAGTACACCGACGACAAGGAGCGCTGGGAGTACCGCGTCGACGCGGCCTTCGAGACGGACGACCCCGACGTCCGGCCGACCCAGCCCCAGGTGCTCGGCCTGCTCGACGCGCTGGTGGACGAGGAGGACATCCTCATCAACGCGGCCGGTTCGCTCCCCGGCGACCTGCACAAGCTGTGGCGGGCGCGGTCCAGGGACCAGTACCACGTGGAGTACGGGTACTCGTGCATGGGCTACGAGATCCCGGCCGCGATCGGGGTGCGGATGGCGGCGCCCGGCCGGCCCGTGTGGGCGCTGGTCGGTGACGGCACCTACCTCATGATGCCGACGGAACTCGTCACGGCGGTCCAGGAGAACGTGCCGGTCAAGGTGGTGATCCTGCAGAACCACGGGTACGCGTCCATCGGCGGCCTCTCGGAGTCCGTGGGCGGCGAGCGCTTCGGCACCGCCTACCGCCACCGGTCGGGCGACGGCGCCTACACGGGGGCGCCGCTGCCCGTGGACCTCGCCGCCAACGCGGCCAGCCTCGGCATGCGGGTCCTGCGGGCGAAGACCGTGCGTGAGCTGCGGGAGGCGCTGGCCGTGGCCCGGGCCGCGGACACTCCCACATGTGTCTACGTGGAGACCGAAACGGCAGACACAGTGTCGGGCGCGCCTCCGGCCCAGGCCTGGTGGGATGTACCTGTGGCCGAGACCGCGACCCGCCCGTCGGCGGTCAAGGCGCGCGACGAGTACGACCGGCACGTCACCACCCGACGCCGCCATCTGTGAGGGAGTTTCTGGCATGACGAAGATCGTCAACCACTGGATCGGTGGCAAGCCCGCCGAAGGCACGTCGGGTGCGTACGGCCCGGTCACGGACCCGGCGACCGGCGCCGTCACCACCGAGGTCGCCTTCGCGAGCGTCGAGGAGGTCGACGCGGCGGTGGCCGCCGCCAAGGAGGCGTACGCGACCTGGGGCCGGTCCTCGCTCGCGCAGCGCACCAACATCCTCTTCCGGTTCCGGGCGCTGCTCGACGCGAACCGGGACGCGGTCGCCGAGCTGATCACCGCCGAGCACGGCAAGGTCCACTCGGACGCGCTCGGCGAGGTCGCCCGAGGCCTGGAGATCGTGGAGCTGGCCTGCGGCATCAACGTGCAGCTGAAGGGCGAGCTGTCCACGGAGGTCGCCAGCCGCGTCGACGTGTCCTCCATCCGGCAGCCGCTGGGCGTCGTGGCCGGTATCACGCCGTTCAACTTCCCGGCCATGGTGCCGATGTGGATGTTCCCGATGGCCATCGCCTGCGGCAACACCTTCGTGCTGAAGCCGTCCGAGAAGGACCCGTCGGCGTCCATGAAGATCGCCGAGCTGCTGTCCGAGGCGGGCCTGCCGGACGGTGTCTTCAACGTCGTGCACGGCGACAAGGTGGCCGTCGACCGCCTGCTGGAGCACCCGGACGTCGCGGCCGTGTCCTTCGTCGGCTCCACGCCGATCGCCCGCCACATCCACACCACGGCCGCCGCGAACCACAAGCGGGTGCAGGCCCTCGGCGGGGCCAAGAACCACATGCTGGTCCTCCCCGACGCCGACCTGGACGCCGCCGCGGACGCCGCGGTGTCGGCCGCGTACGGCTCGGCCGGCGAGCGCTGCATGGCGATCTCGGCGGTCGTCGCCGTCGGCGCGGTCGGCGACGAGCTGGTGGCCAAGATCCGCGAGCGCGCAGAGAAGATCAAGATCGGTCCCGGCAACGACCCGGCCTCCGAGATGGGCCCCCTCATCACGGCGGCCCACCGCGACAAGGTGGCCTCGTACGTGACGGGCGCGGCGGCCCAGGGCGCCGAGGTCGTCCTGGACGGCACCGGCTACACCGTCGAGGGCTTCAAGGACGGCCACTGGATCGGGCTGTCGCTGCTGGACCGGGTCCCGGTGACCGCCGACGCCTACCGGGACGAGATCTTCGGCCCGGTGCTGTGCGTCCTGCGCGTGGACACCTACGAGGAGGGCGTCGACCTCATCAACGCCTCGCCGTTCGGCAACGGCACCGCGATCTTCACCCGGGACGGCGGCGCCGCCCGCCGCTTCCAGCTGGAGGTGGAGGCGGGCATGGTCGGCGTCAACGTGCCGATCCCGGTGCCCGTCGGCTACCACTCCTTCGGCGGCTGGAAGGACTCCCTCTTCGGGGACCACCACATCTACGGCAACGACGGCACGCACTTCTACACCCGCGGCAAGGTCGTGACCACCCGCTGGCCGGACCCGGCGGACACCCCGGCCGGTGTCGACCTGGGGTTCCCGCGCAATCACTGAGAGTGATCGACGCAGGCAGGGAGGCCGTCCGCATTGCGGACGGCCTCACCTTTTTTTGACGCCCGCGCTGCGGTTCCCGTTCAGAGGGGATGAAACGGGTGGCGCAGGCCACATTGCTATTCGATCTTGGAAAGCAAGGTCACCACCGCGAACGGCTTGATGATTGCCATATCAGGGCGTCGACGCCTGCGAAAGTGATGTGACGTGGGTCGCTGCACGGCTGCGGATTCCGTAGGTAAACAGCCATTGACGTGCTGGTTTTCGTCGGGGTTCCATTCAGCGCCGGGAGCGGACGAAGAGATGAACGACGCGAGCCGCCGGAGGCGATATCGCTCCCGCCCGAAACACCTGACGCACGAGTCGATCGGAACCGCTCCATGACCGACACGCTCCCCCCTGTCGAGACCGCCGTCCCGGCCGCCGCCCCCACGGCGCCCGGCGGCCCCCTCAAGCTCAAGCGCTCCATCGGGATCGTCGGCGGCACCCTGCTGACGCTCTCCTGCGTGACCCCGGCCTCGACGCTGTTCGTGGTCGTGCCCGACCTCTTCTCGTCCCTCGGCACGGCCACCGCCCTCACCATCGCGATCGGCTCGCTTCTCTGCATCGCCGTGGCGTTCTGCTACTCGGAGCTGGGCACCCTCATCCCCAGCGCGGGCGGCGAGTACGCCATGGTCTCCACGATGGCCGGACGCCTCGCCGGCTGGCTCGTCTTCGTGCTCTCCCTGCTCGTCGTCATGATCGTGCCGCCGGTGATCGCGATGGGCACGGCGGACTACCTCGCCCCCCTCGTGCACCTCGACCCGTCCTACGCGGGCGCCGCCGTCATGCTGCTCGCCACCCTGGCCGGCCTGCTCGACCTGCGCGCCAACGCCTGGATCACCGGCGTCTTCCTCGTCCTGGAGGTCATCGCGGCGGCCGTCGTGGCGGTCCTCGGCTTCGCGCACGGTGAGCGCGGCGCCGGCAGCCTGGTCTCCTTCCAGGTCGCCGCCGCGGGCGGCCACACGGACACCGTCACGGCCATGCTGATCGTCTCCGGCCTCGCCATCGCCCTCTTCGTCACCCAGGGCTTCTCGACCGCGGTCTACCTCTCCGAGGAGCTGGAGAACCCGCGCCGCAACGTCGCCCGCACCGTCCTCGCCACCCTCGCCATCTCCACGGTGATCATCCTGGTGCCGGTCGTCGCGATCACCATGGGCGCCCCCGACCTGGCGGCCCTGACCGGCGGCGACATCAGCACCATGGTCACGGCCTGGTCGAACTCCGCCGTCGGGACCTTCGTCAGCCTCTGCGTGGCGCTCGCCATCATCAACGCGGGCATCGTCATGGTCATCCAGAACTCCCGCGTCCTGTTCGCCTCCGCCCGCGACAAGGCCTGGCCCGAGCCGGTCAACCGCGGCCTGTCCCGCCTCGGCCGCTTCGGCTCCCCGTGGGTCGCCACCCTGCTCGTCGGCATCCCCGGCGCCGTCCTGTGCTTCGTCAACCTGGACACGCTGTACGGCGTCACCGGCGTCTCCGTCACCGGCATGTACCTGCTGGTCGCCGTCGCCGCCCTGCTCGCCCGGCGCGGGACGCACGGGCACACCGCCGCCTGGCGCATGCCGCTGTGGCCCGCCGTACCGGTCCTGCTGATCGGCGTCCTGGCGTACATCCTCAGTCAGCAGGAGACGGGCTACCTGCTCTGGACCGGCGGCATCACCGCCGTCGCCACCCTGTACTGGGCCTTCTACCTGCGCCCGCGCCGCGACACCCGCTGGCTGGTGTCGGTCCCCGAGGACGGTCAGTCCTAGTCAGGGCCGGGACGGCGCCTCCGGCGCGAAGTCCCACACCACCACCGTGCACGTCCCGTCGTCCTCGCCACCCGCGCTGCGGTAGGTGGCGAGGGCGACGTCGTTCCCGGTGTCCACGCCGACCCACATCCCGTAGCAGCCGCGTTCGCGGGCGAGGGCGGCGAGCGTCCGGATCAGCGCCCGCCCGGCCCCGCGCCGCCGGTGGGGCTCGGCGACCGCCAGCTCGTACAGGAACATCTCGGTGCCCTTGTCGGGGTGCACCGTCTCGACCCCGCTGACGAAGCCCACGGGCTCGGGCGGGCCGCCGGACTGCGGCGTCGCGTACGCCAGGAACAGGTGGTGGCCCCCGGCCTCCAGGAACCTCCGCGCCCACTCGGGGCGCACGGGACGGTCGAAGAGGTGCTCGGCGGCGGCCAGTTCCCCGACCGTGGTGGCGCGGCGGATCTCCATGGGGCGTTCGTACCACGGGTGCGGTACGCGGGGGCGCGAGCGTACTCCCAGGGGAGGGGGACGGGTTCAACCCGGCGGCTGCATCGGTCGCCGGCGGGCCCCCTTACGGTGGACGCATGGATCTTCGACTGCCCCGACCGCGCATGCCCGCACCGCGGGGGCCGCGACGGTGGGCCGCCGCGGCGGCCGCCGTCGTCGTGCTCGCCGGCGCCGGCACGTGGACGGCCGCCGCCTCGGACGAGGCCCCGCCCGTGCACCGCGCCGACAGAGCCATGGCCGTGGGCGACGGAGTGAAGATCAACACGTCGTACTTCACCGCGGGCACCGGCCGCCGCCCCGCCGTCCTGCTGGCGCACGGCTTCGGCGGCAGCAAGGCCGACGTCCGGGAACAGGCCGAGCAGCTCGCCCGCGACGGGTACGCCGTCCTCACCTGGTCGGCGCGCGGCTTCGGCGGCTCCACCGGAAAGATCGGCCTGAACGACCCGAAGGGCGAGGTCGCCGACGTCTCCCGCCTCATCGACTGGCTGGCCGAGCGCCCCGAGGTCGAGCTGGACGCGAAGGGCGACCCGCGGGTGGGCCTCAGCGGCGCCTCCTACGGCGGAGCGGTCTCCCTGCTGGCCGCCGGGCACGACCGGCGGGTGGACGCCATCGCCCCGGAGATCACCTACTGGAACCTGGCGGACGCCCTCTCCCCGAACGGCGTCCTCAAGAAGCTGTGGGCCGGCCTGTTCATCAACTCCGGCGGCGGCTGCGAGCGCTTCGAGGCCCCGCTGTGCGCCATGTACAACCGGGTCGCCGAGGCCGGGAAGCCGGACGCGCGGGCCCGCGCCCTGCTCGACGCACGCTCCCCGTCCGCCGTCGGCGACCGCATCAAGGTGCCCACGCTCCTGGTGCAGGGCCAGACCGACTCGCTGTTCCCGCTCGGCCAGGCCGACGCCGCGGCCAAGGCGATCCGGGCCAACGGCGCACCGGTCGACGTGGACTGGATCTCCGGCGGCCACGACGGCGGCGACATGGAGACCGACCGGGTGCGGGCCCGCGTCGGCGCCTGGTTCGACCGCTATCTGAAGGACGACGCCGGCGCCGACACCGGCCCCGCCTTCCGGGTCACCCGCACCGGCGGCGTCGACTCCACGGACGGCGCCGCGCGACTGCGGGGCGCGAGCGCGGACACCTACCCCGGCCTGGACAGCGGCGGGCGGGACATCGCGCTGAGCGGAGGCGCGCAGGCCGTCCGCAACCCCGCGGGAGCCAGCCCGCCCGCCATCTCCGCCCTCCCCGGCCTCGGCGACTCCGGCGGCATCTCCCAGCTGTCCTCCCTCGGCGTCGGGATCTCCATCGACTTCCCGGGCCAGTTCGCGAAATTCACCTCCGCCCCGCTCACCGAGGACGTGCGGATCACCGGCTCGCCGACGGCGACCGTCCACGTGAGGTCGACCACCGACGACGCCGTCCTCTTCGGCAAGGTGTACGACGTCGGACCGGGCGGCTCCCGGCAGGTGCTGCCCGCCCAGCTGGTCGCGCCCGTGCGGGTCGAGGGCGCCAGGGCGGGCAAGGACGTCCGCCTGACCCTGCCCGCCGTCGACCACGAGATGCGCAAGGGCCACCGGCTGCGCCTGGTCCTCGCCTCCACGGACCTCGGCTACGCCTCCCCGGCCGCGCCCGCCACGTACACCGTCTCGCTCAAGGGCGACCTGCGGGTCCCGAGCGCCCCCGGCGTCACGACCGCCGCCGCGCCGCTGCCCTCCTGGGTGTGGTGGCTGCCCGTGGCCGGCGCCCTGGCCGCGCTCGCCCTGCTGCTCACCGGCCGCCGCCGCACCGCCGCCGGACCGCCCGACCCGGAACTGGCCGAGGTGCCGCTCCAGATCACCGGCCTGAGCAAGCGGTACGCGAAGTCCGCGGACCGGTACGCGGTCCGGGACCTGTCCTTCCGCGTCGACAAGGGCCAGATCCTCGGCCTGCTCGGGCCGAACGGCGCGGGCAAGACGACGACCCTGCGCATGCTCATGGGCCTGATCACGCCCGACGACGGCGGCATCCGCGTCTTCGGGCACGCGATCCGGCCGGGCGCACCCGTGCTCTCCCGGGTCGGGGCCTTCGTCGAGGGAGCGGGCTTCCTCCCGCACCTCTCCGGGCGCGAGAACCTGGAGCTGTACTGGCAGGCCACCGGCCGCCCGCCCGAGGACTCCCACCTGGACGAGGCCCTGGAGATCGCCGGACTCGGCGACGCCCTGGCCCGCGCGGTGCGCACCTACTCGCAGGGCATGCGCCAGCGCCTCGCCATCGCCCAGGCCATGCTGGGCCTGCCGGACCTGCTGATCCTGGACGAGCCGACCAACGGCCTCGACCCGCCCCAGATCCGCGAGATGCGCGAGGTGATGATCCGGTACGCCGCGGCGGGCCGTACCGTCATCGTCTCCAGCCACCTCCTCGCCGAGGTCGAGCAGACCTGCACCCACCTGGTGGTGATGGACCGCGGCAGGCTGGTGCAGGCCGGCCCGGTCAGCGAGATCATCGGCTCCGGCGACACCCTCCTGGTCGGCACCGGCGCCCCCTTGCCCGAGCCGCTCGCCGAGAAGGTCGGCGCGCTGCCCGACGTGCTCTCGGCCCTCGTCACCGACGACGGGCTGCTGGTCCGGCTCGCCCCCGGCGGCAGCGCCGAACGCCTGGTCGTGGAGCTGGTCCGGCTCGACGTGCCGGTGCGGTCGGTCGGCCCCAACCGCCGCCTCGAAGACGCCTTCCTCACCCTGATCGGAGGCTCCGCGTGAGCACCCTCACCGAGCGCGCCGAGACGGCCGACGGCTACCGCCCGCGGCGGACCCTGCCGCTGCGGGTCGAACTCGTACGGCAGTTGAAGCGCCGCCGCACCCTCGTGATGGGGGCCGTGCTCGCGCTGCTGCCCTTCGTCCTCGTCGCCGCCTTCGCGATCGGCGGCGAACCGGGGGCGCGCAACGGCCAGGTCACGCTGATGGACACGGCCACCGCGTCCGGCGCGAACTTCGCCGCGGTGAACCTGTTCGTCTCGGCCGGCTTCCTGCTGGTGATCCCGGTGGCGCTGTTCTGCGGGGACACCATCGCCTCCGAGGCGAGCTGGTCCTCGCTGCGGTACCTGCTGGCGGCGCCCGTCCCGAGGACCCGGCTGCTGTGGTCCAAGCTCACCGTGGCGCTCGGCCTCAGCCTCGCCGCCATGGTGCTGCTGCCCGTCGTGGCGCTGGCGGTGGGCACGGCCGCGTACGGCTGGGGCCCGCTGGAGATCCCCACCGGCGGCGAGCTGTCCAGCGGCACCGCGACCCAGCGCCTGCTGATCGTCGTGGCGTACGTCTTCGTGTCCCAGCTGGTCACCGCCGGGCTCGCGTTCTGGCTGTCGACCCGGACGGACGCCCCGCTCGGCGCGGTCGGCGGCGCGGTCGGCCTGACGATCGTCGGCAACGTCCTGGACGCGGTGACCGCGCTCGGCGACTGGCGCGACTTCCTGCCCGCGCACTGGCAGTTCGCCTGGGCGGACGCCCTCCAGCCGACCCCGGAGTGGGGCGGCATGATCCAGGGCACGGCCGTCTCGGTGACGTACGCGCTCGTCCTGTTCGCCCTCGCCTTCCGGGGCTTCCGGCGCAAGGACATCGTGTCGTAGGTCTCCGGAGCGTCACCTACCGGTCTCGGCGGCCCCCGCCGTGGCCGCTTCGAGATCCATCCGCAACACCCCGTGGCGCACGGACGGACCCCCTCGGACGTCACAGTCACAGACACGGGCCATGAGCCGGGCCGTTCACCGAGGGGGCACGGATGGGGATCGACCATGCACGGCGACTGCGCGGCGGGCTGCTCGCGCTGACGGTCGCGAGCGGCCTGCTGCTCGCGGGCTGCGGCGGGGGCGGGGACCACGACTCGGCCGCGGACGGGGCCGCCAAGTCCCGTGAGCGGCCCACCGGTTGGCCCGCACCCCCGCCGAGCGCGCCGCGGGGCGACGAGCGCCGGGCGGAGACCGGTGACACCGGAGAGGACCTCGCGCCGCCGCGCGACCTCCTGTCCACCTTCGCTCTGGACGTCGACACCGCCTCGTACGGCTACGCCCGCCGCACCCTCGCCGACGGCCGGCTGCCCGACCCGGCGACCGTCCGCCCCGAGGAGTTCGTCAACAGCTTCCGCCAGGGCTACGAACGCCCCGAGGGCGACGGCTTCTCGGTCACCGTCGACGGCGCCCGCACCGACGAGGAGGGCTGGTCGCTGGTCCGCGTCGGCCTCGCCACCCGGGCTTCGCGGGACGAGGGCGAACGCCCGCCCGCCGCCCTCACCTTCGTCGTCGACGTCTCCGGCTCCATGGCGGAACCGGGCCGCCTGGACCTGGTCAGGGACTCCCTCGGCGTGCTGACGGACCGGCTGCGCGCGGACGACTCGGTCGCCCTGGTCGCCTTCAGCGACGACGCCGAGACGATCCTGCCCATGACGCGGCTCGGCACCGGGCGGGCACGCGTCCACGCCGCGATCAGCCGCCTGGAGCCACGCTCCTCCACCGACCTCGGCGAGGGCGTCCGCACCGGGTACGACACCGCCGTGGAAGGGCTGCGCGCGGGCGCCACCAACCGCGTCGTCCTGCTCTCCGACGCGCTCGCCAACACCGGCGACACCGACGCGGACTCCATCCTGGAGCGCGTCTCGGGCGCCCGCCGCGAGCACGGCATCACCCTGTTCGGCGTCGGGGTCGGCAGCGACTACGGCGACGCCCTGATGGAACGCCTGGCCGACCGGGGCGACGGCCACACCGCGTACGTCGCGAACGACGACGAGGCCCGGAAGGTCTTCTGCGAGGACCTCCCGCGCAACGTCGACCTCGCCGCCCGCGACGCCAAGGCCCAGGTCGCCTTCGACCCGGCGGGCGTCGAGGAGTTCCGCCTCGTCGGCTACGACAACCGGCAGGTCGCCGACGAGGACTTCCGCGACGACCGGGTGGACGGCGGCGAGACCGGCCCCGGCCACACGGTCACCGCCCTGTACGCCGTGCGCACCCGGCCCGGCGCCTCGGGCCCGCTCGCCACCGCCACCGTCCGCTGGCTCGACCCGGACGACCGCACCCCGCACGAGGAGTCGGGCCGGCTGGAGGCCGCCGCCCTCGGCGACGACCTGTGGAGCGCGCCGCCCGGCCTCCAGGTCTCCGCGGTGGCCGCCTACTTCGCCGACCACCTCCGCCGCGGCGACGGCCACTGGAGCCCGCTGCCGGCGAGGCCCCGGCCCGGTGCCCTCGCCGACCGCGCCGACCGGCTGGCCACCACCACCGAGGACGACGCGGTGCGCGGGCTGGCCGACGCGATCCGCCGGGCGGACCGGCTCCGGGACTGAGCGCGCCCGGCCGGACGGGCCCCGCACCCGTCCGGCCGCGCGCGTCCTACGCCGGCCGCAGCCGGTAGGCGTACGTGTACGTCCTGCCGGAGCGCAGCACGTACTCCCCGAGCGGCGCCGCGCCCCAGGAGTTGATCCCGCCGACGCCCATCTGCCGGTGGTTGACCAGCAGCACGGTCTCGTCCCGCCGCTTCAGCTCGTGCGGGTGCCGGGGCCCGTCGAGGTCGAACGGCGAGTGGTGCAGGGCGCTGGTCTCCAGGAGCGGTTCGCCGTCCGCGGGGTCGGCGGCCACGGTGAGCCCGTCACCGGAACGGGCGGTCAGCGACAGCCGCCGCACGTCCGTCATGTTGCCCATCTGCTGAGGGCGGACGTACGGCGCCGTCTGCTCGTCCACCGTCGACCGGTAACGGCCCACGAACGCGGCGGCCTTGCGGTCCTGGTAGTTCTCGTGCGGCCCCCGGCCGAACCAGTCGAGGCGCTCGAAACCGGCCGGAACGGTCAGCAGGGCGCCCACCATCGGCAGGTCCGGCAGCCCGGACGCGGCGTCGAGGGTGTGCCGCACCCGGACCTCGCCGTCGGCGCGCACGGTGAACACGGTGTGCCAGGTGGAGGCGCCCGGCGCGGTGGGCAGGGTGCAGCCGACCTCGATGACGACCTCACCGGGGGCGGACCGGCGGGCCTCGACCGACGTCACCGTCCGCCCGGTGCCCGCCGCCCGCCAGGTCCGCGCGGCGGCCGGGAACTTGCGGCCGATGTCGTTGTCGGTGGGCCCGCGCCAGAAGTTCGGCACCGGACCCTCGACCAGCAGCGGCCGTCCCCGCCAGGTGTACGCGGAGAGCGTCCCGGACTTTCTGGAGAGCACGACCTCCACGTCCCGCCCGCTCACCGTGACCTCGGTGGCGGTCTCCGCGAGGGTGAGGCGGCCCCGGGGGGCGGCGGCCGGCCGGGCGGGCGCGTGCCAGTCCAGCGCCAGCTGCTCCGCCGCCACCTCGTGCCCGGCCGCCGCCCAGCGCGTCGCCGCGCGCAGCACGAGGGACAGGTCGAGGAAGTACTCGGCTCCCGGCTCCGGCGCCGCGGGCCTGCGGTACGGGATGCGGACGGTCCCCTCGGAACCCGGGGCGACGGAGGGCGCGGCGAGGGTGCCGTGCTGCACCCGGGTGCCGTCACAGGTGACGGACCAGCGCAGTTCGTAGGCGTCCAGGCCGCTGAAGAGGTGCTTGTTGCGGACCTTCACCCTCCCCGCGGACAGGTCGCCCGCGGCGATCCCCACCGGCTGGTAGCACTTCTTCACCTCGGCGAGACCCGGATGGAGCGAGCGGTCGGCGGCCACCAGCCCGTTGCAGGAGAAGTTGCCGTCCGTCGGGTGGCCCGGGTGCCAGTCGCCCCCGTACGACAGGTACGTGTGCCGGGCGTCGCCGGGAACGGGCAGCCGGATCGCCTGGTCCGCCCAGTCCCAGACGAAGGCGCCGTGCAGGTTGGGATAGCGCTCGAAGACGTCCCAGTACTCCCGGAGGTTGCCGCCGCTGTTGCCCATCGAGTGCGTGTACTCGCACAGCATGAACGGCTTCGGGTCGCCGGACCTGCCGTACCGCTCCACCCCGGCGGGGCTGGTGTACATCTCGCTGTGCAGGTCGGCGACCGCGTTCATGCCCTCGTAGTGGACGGGGCGGGAGGCGTCCCTGGCGTGCACCCAGTCGGCCATCGCCCGGAAGTTGGAGCCCTGCCCGGCCTCGTTGCCGAGGGACCAGACGACCACGCAGGCGTGGTTCTTGTCGCGCTCCACGAGCGAGCGCAGCCGGTCGACGCAGGCGTCGGTCCACTCGGGGAGCGAACCGGGCACGGTGTCCCGCACCCCGTGCGTCTCCAGGTTGGTCTCGTCGACGACGTACAGCCCGTACTCGTCGCACAGCTCCGTCCACCGGGGGTGGTTCGGGTAGTGCGAGGTGCGGACGGCGTTGATGTTGTGCCGCTTCATCAGGCGGATGTCCTGGAGCATCCGCTCCTCGTCGACGGCCTGCCCGCGGTCGGGGTCCGTCTCGTGGCGGTTGGTGCCCCGGAACATGAGCGGTCTGCCGTTGAGCGTGAACCGGCCGGGCCCGTAGCCGACTTCCCGGAAGCCGACCCGGGTGCCGTGCACGTCGACCGCCCGGCCCGATCCGTCGGCCAGCGTGACGACGAGCGTGTACAGGTTCGGCTCCTCGGCGGACCACAGCGCCGGCGCCGCCACGTCCGCCCGCAGCCGGACCTCCGCGTCGCCGTCACCGAACCCGACGTCCCCGCCGAGCCCCCGGACCGGTACCCGGCGCCCGTCCGCGTCGAACAGCTCGGCCGTCACCCGGTACCCGTCCGGCCGCTCACCGCCCCGGTCGCGCACGGTCACGTCGACGGCGAGCACCGCGTCCCGGTAGGCCGCGTCCAGCTCGGTGCGCACGAACAGGTCCTGCACGTGCACCGGCGGGACGGAGTACAGGTAGACGTCCCGGAAGATCCCGGACAGGTCGATCATGTCCTGGTCCTCCAGCCAACTGCCGTCGGACCAGCGGTAGACCTCCACGGCGAGCGTGTTGCGCCCCGGCCGCAGGTGGCGGCCGATGTCGAACTCGGCGGGCGTGTAGCTGTCCTCGCTGTAGCCGACCCGCTCCCCGTTGACCCACACGAAGAACGCCGACTTCACGCCCTGGAACGAGATCAGCGTCCGCCGCCCGGCCCAGCCCCGGGGCACGGTGAAGGTACGGCGGTAGGAGCCGACCGGGTTGAAGTCCTTCGGCACCTCCGGCGGTGCGGGCGTCTCGTAGCCGGTCCACGGGTACCTGACGTTGAGGTAGATGGGCTCCGGGTAGCCCTCGATCTCCCAGTTGGACGGGACGGGGATGTGGTCCCAGCCGCTGTCGTCGAAGCCGGGGGCCTCGAAGCCGACGGGCCGCCGGTCCGGGTTCCTCGACCAGTGGAAGCGCCAAGTCCCGTTCAGCGAGCGGTGGTACGGCGACTCGGTGAACCGCCCGCGCAGCGCGTCGGCGGCACTCGCGTACGGCACGAGGCGGGCCCGCGCGGCCTCGCGGCCGATCTGGAAGACGCCCGGTCGCGCGTCCCACTCGGGCTCTCCCGCGCGGGCGGCGGCCGTGGCGGCGAACGCCCCCTTCTGCGCGGTGAAAGCGGTCCACCCCGTAAGGGCCCCGCCGGCCAGGAGGAGGGTCCGGCGGCTCGGCCGGCTGGTGGTCGGACTGTCTGCACTCACGCTGCGGCTCCGCACGTAAGACAACAAGAACCGCCAGCGTCGAACCGAACCGCTCAGCACGCAAGGCCCCACGGGGCTCACAACTCCCTTTGGCGCAAAGGAGGCGAGGCCATCGGAGGTCGAGGACCCACGGGCGACAGCTCCGGGAGGAGCGTGCGCGACCCATTGATTTTCTGTTACGCACGAGTAAGTTGACCCCGGAGTAAGTACCTTCCAGCACCCCCGCACCCCCGCACCCGAACCTCCGCACGAGCCGCGACCGGGAGCCGTCATGGGCGTACGCAGCAAGGACCTGAAACGGGCGAGGCGCGGCACCGGCCTCGCCACCCGCGGCGCGATCGAGCTGGTCCGGGACGAGACCGGCGCGGTCCGCGAGGCCCGTTCCGCCCCGCTGGCACCGCCGCCCGCCACCGGCAGCACCGCCGACCTGCCGTACACCAACGCGGCCGAGGCACCCGGCGCCGTGGTGCTGCGCCACCGCCGGGGCGATTCCTGGCAGCCCGTCACCGCGGCGGCCTTCGCCCGCGAAGTCACCGACACCGCCAAGGGATTGATCGCGGCCGGACTCGAACCGGGCGGCCGGGTCGCCCTGATGTCCCGCACCCGCTACGAGTGGACCGTCCTGGACTTCGCCGTCTGGGCGGCCGGCGGCCAGAGCGTCCCCGTCTACGCCACCTCCTCCCCGGACCAGATCGACTGGATCCTGCGGGACTCCGGCGCCCGCCTCGTCCTCGCCGAGACCCCGGAGAACGCGGCGGCCGTCGCCACCGCCACCGCGGGACACCCCGAGCCGCCCCGCGTCTGGCAGCTGGACGCCGGCGCGCTCGCCGACCTCGCCCGCTCCGGCCGGGCCGTCCCCGACGAGGTGGTCGCCGAGCGCCGTGCCGCCCTCACCCCGGACACGGTCGCCACCCTCTGCTACACCTCCGGCACCACCGGACGGCCCAAGGGCTGCGTCCTCACCCACGCCAACCTGCACGCCGAGGCCGCGAACACCGTCGAACTGCTCCACCCCGTCTTCCGGGCGGTCACCGGCCGGGCGGCCTCGACCCTCCTCTTCCTCCCGCTCGCCCACATCCTGGGCCGCTCCCTCCAGATCGCCTGCCTCATGGCACGCATCGAGCTGGGCCACTGCCCCGGCATCAAGCCCGACGAACTCCGCCCCGCCCTGCGGGAGTTCCGCCCCACCTTCCTCGTGGGCGTCCCGTACCTCTTCGAGAAGATCCACGACACCGGCCGCGCGACCGCCGAGAAGATCGGCCGGGGCGCCTCCTTCGAGCGTGCAGACCGGGTCGCGGTCCGCTTCGGCCGGGCCCACCTCGACCAGCTCCTCGGCCGCGGCAGGGGCCCGGGACCGGGCCTGTGGGCGGCCTGGGCCCTGTACGACCTGCTGGTGTACCGCCGCGTGCGCCGGGAGCTCGGCGGCCGCACCCGCTACGCGATCAGCGGCGGCTCCCCGCTCGACCGCGACCTCGGCCTCTTCTTCCACGCCGCCGGCATCACCGTCTACGAGGGCTACGGGCTCACCGAGACCACCGCCGCCGCGACCGTCGTACCGCCGCTGGGCCCCCGCCCCGGCACGGTCGGCCTCCCGGTCCCCGGCACCGCGGTCCGCATCGCGGACGACGGCGAGGTCCTCGTCCGCGGCGGCGTCGTCTTCGGCGGCTACTGGAACGACCCGGAGGCCACCGAAGCGGTCCTGCGCGACGGCTGGTTCGCCACCGGCGACCTCGGCGCCCTCGACGAGGACGGCTACCTCACCCTCACCGGCCGCAAGAAGGACATCCTCGTCACCTCCGGCGGCAAGAACGTCTCCCCGGCCGTCCTGGAGGACCGCCTGCGCAGCCGCCCGCCGGTCGGCCAGTGCCTCGTCGTCGGCGACAACCGCCCCTACGTCGCCGCCCTGATCACCCTGGACCCGGAGGCCGTGGCCCACTGGCTCGCCGTCCGGCGCCTGCCCGCCGGCACCCCGCTGTCCGAGCTGGTCACCGACCCCCGGCTGCGCGCCGACGTGCAGAAGGCCGTGGACCACGCCAACGAGGCGGTCTCCCGCGCCGAGTCGATCCGCGCCTTCCGACTGGTGACGGGCGAGTTCACCGAGGACAACGGCCTGCTGACCCCCTCGCTCAAGGTCCGGCGGCACGCGGCGGTCGCGGCGTACGCGGACGAGATCGAGGCGCTCTACCGGCAGGAGCGCTGACACGCGCAAAAGGGGCGGGGCCACCGACGTGATCGGTGGCCCCGCCCCGCGCGTGCCGGAGTGTCAGTCCTCGCTGTTCGCGGACAGGATCGACACGTCCTCCAGCAGGTGCGCCAGCGCTCCGTCGCGCTTGGTCTGCGTGGAGTTCTCCGTGCACTGCTGGTTCAGGTCGTCCGACAGGATCGGCACGTCCTGGATCGGGATGAGGTTGACGACCGGAACGTTGATGTCGTTCAGGCCGATGCAGGGCTTGTTGAAGGAGCCCTGGATGAGCGCCATCTGGGGGCTCATGTTGCCGTACGTGGCCGAGTTGCCGAAGCTCTGCATGGCCGCGTTGCCGTTCGCGATGGCCGGCCCGTTGTCGTCGCCGATCGCCATCGCCGTCGGAGCCGCGGCAGCGGAGGCACCCACGACGGAAGCGGTGATCGCCGCAGCGGCAATAACCTTTTTAATCACTGGCCAGTCCCTTCTGAAGAAACCCCGTCCACCGGAGCGCCATGACCAACTCCGTTTGGCAAGGATGGTTTCTGTCGTTCACCCACCCGGCGGATACGCGGCGGCGTGCCTCTACCCACTGGAACCCTTGATTTCTCGTCATCGTCCCGAACTCGTGGCGTCCAACCGGGTGAACCCCCGCAACTAATCCCGCGGCGCCGGGTTGATGAGGCAGTACGACAGTGCGTCGCTACGAGGAAAGGAACACGCAGTGCTCAAGAAGGCTATGGTCGCCGCGGCGGCCGCCGCTTCTGTGATCGGTATGACGGTGGCGGCTGCTCCCCAGGCCCTTGCCATCGGTGACGACGCCGGACCGTCCGTTGCCAACGGCAACGGCGCGACGTCGGCTTTCGGCAACTCGGCGACCAAGGGTGACATGAGCCCGCAGCTGTCGCTGGTCGAGGGCACGCTCAACAAGCCGTGTGTCGGCCTGGAAGACATCAACGTCGCGGTCATCAACATCGTCCCGATCCAGGACGTGCCGATCCTGTCGGACGACCTGGCTCAGCAGTGCGACGACAACTCGACGCAGGCCAAGCGGGACGGTGCCCTCTCGCACGTCCTGGAGGACCTCTCCGTCCTCTCCGCCAACGGCGAAGACTGAGACGTTCCCGGTGCAGCCCGGGTCGCCCGCGAGTTTCCGTGCGGGCCACCCGGGCTTTTGCCCACGTGTATTCCACCGGCGTCGCCGGTTTTCGTGCGGAGCGTTCGAGTGAATTATCAAGCGGCTTTCGTTCCGTAGTTTCTTCGGGCCTCCGCCCCTCGTTTACCGCATGCAGGTCGTGCTGCGAGCCGTTCCCAATGTGCTCGCTCGGTTTCGGCCGTCACAGGGGCATGACCGCAGAGAAGGGAAAGCACGTGAATTACAAGAAGAGCGCAGCTGTCATCGCCGGCGCCATCATGGCTCTCGGTATGGCCGCCCCGGCCTTCGCGGACTCCGGCGCCCAGGGTGCCGCGGTCGGTTCCCCGGGTGTCCTCTCGGGCAACGTCGTCCAGGTCCCCGTGCACGTTCCCGTCAACGTGTGCGGCAACACGATCAACGTGATCGGTCTGCTGAACCCGGCGTTCGGCAACACCTGCGTCAACGACTGACCTCGGAGCGCACCTGCCTCCCGGCTCGGTCATGCCGGCCTTGGACGACCTACACGGTTCCAAGGCCGGCTTTCCCACTTCTACCAGCAGGAAGACAACGATGCGACAGACCCTGAGCAGGGGAATGGTCGTGGCCGCCGCCGCGACGGGCATTCTGTCCATGTACGGCACCCCCGCACTCGCCGACTCGCAGGCGGATGGGGCCGCGTCGGGCTCACCCGGTGTCGGCTCGGGCAACAACGTGGCCGTGCCCGTGGACGTTCCGGTGAACGCCTGCGGCAACTCCGTCAACGTGGTGGGCGCGCTGAACCCGTCCTTCGGCAACTCCTGTGCCAACGGCCCCGCCAAGCAGGGCGGGCACGGCTCCCACGGCGCGCCCCACCGGCCCGCCCCGCACGGGGGCCACGGCGGGGGCCACGGCTCCGGCCACCACGGGGGCGGGCACGACGGGGGCGGGTACGGCGACGCGCCCGGCTCGCACGGTCCTTCGTCCGGGCACGGGCACTCCGGGTCCTCGGCTCACGGCGGCACGCAGGGCTCGCCCGGGGTCGGCGGCGGCAACGACGCCGAGGCGCCCGTGGACGTACCGGTGAACGTGTGCGGCAACTCCGCCGACGTGATCGGGCTGCTGAACCCGGTGTTCGGCAACGTGTGCGGCGAGGAGCCGGGACGGTCCGGCGGGAAGCCGCAGCAGCCGCACACCCCCGGGCAGCCGCACACCCCGCCCGGTGTGCTGCCGGACACCCCGTCCGGCCCCCGGCCGATCACCTCCCCGGTGGAGACCCGGGCGGTGCCTCGGATCGCCACGTCGGAGAGCCTGGTCAACTCGACCACCGCAGCGTCGTCCGCGCTGGCTCGCACCGGCGGCGAGGACGTGCTCACCGCGGCGGCCGCCGGCGCCGCGCTGCTGATCAGCGGGACCGTCCTGTACCGCCGCGGCCGGACCGCGTCCCGCCGGTAGCGTTCCTGGGTGCCGGACGCGCCGTGCCCGGCACCCAGGCCCGATTCAGCGCCCGGCCGCGTCCAGCGCGTCCGGCGAACGGCGCGCGGGAGCCGGGATCAGCCCGCCCCGCGCCCCGGTGCGCAGCCGCCGGCGCACCCCTCGCACCAGCGTCCCGGCGGTGAACGAGGCGCCGTGCACGAAGCGCATCGCCGGCCCGAAACCCGCCGCCGTCACCAGTCCGGCCATGAACAGTCCGGGCACCGAGGACTCGAAGTCCCGTCCGACGTGGGGCGATCCGTCCGCGACCGTGCGCAGACCTCCCCGCAGGTCGTCCGCCAGCAGACCGAGCCGCTCGCAGCCCGCCCGGAACCCGGTGGCCGCGATGACGTGCTCGGTGTCCAGCACGGCCGCCTCACCGGTCCGGCTCACCGTCTCCAGGCGTACGGCGCCGCCGTCGCCGTACGCCGCCGCGATCTCGTGCCCGAGCAGCACCTCGACGGCGGTCTCCACCCGGTCGCGCACCCACCACGCGCCCGCCGGACCGAGCGCCGTCGCCGCGACCCGGGCCCGGGTGGCCGCCGGGAGCCTGCGGAACAACCCCGGGCGCTCGGCGTAGAACCAGTTGCGCCAGCCGCAGCCGAGGCCGCTGTGCGGGGCGCGCAGCGATTGCGTCCACGGGCGCTCCCAGGGCGGCGGCACGTCGTTCCAGTGGAGCAGGCCCGCCCGGGCCACCACCCGGACCCGGGTGCCCTGTTCGGCGAGGAGCGCCGCCGTCTCCAGGGCCGCCTGGCCGCCGCCGACCACGGTGACGTCCCGGCCGCGGAAACGGCCGAGATCGCTGTGGTGGCTGCTGTGCGAGACGTACGCCGGGCCGAGACCGCGCAGCGCCGCCGGGATCTCGGTGAACGGCAGCACGCCCACGGCCAGGGCCACCGTTTGCGCGCGCAGCACCTCGCCGTCCTCGGTGACCGCCTCGAAACCGCCCGGGACCGTCGCGATCCGCGTCACCGTGCGCTCGTCGACGCCCGGCACGGCGTGGCGCGCGAACCACAGGCCGTACGAGGCGAACGTCTCGACGGGGATCGGCTCGCCGTGCCGGGCCCCGACGCCCTGTTCCGCGCAGTACGCGTCCAGGCGCAGCCGGCCCGCGGGGTCGGACAGGTTCGACGCCCAGGGCTCCGACTTGAGGAACATCCCGCGGGGCATGTGGTCCCGCCAGGACGCCATGGGCCTGCCCAGCACACGCAGGTCCAGACCGGCGGCCGCGGCGTGGGAGGCGATGGACAGGCCGTAGGGACCGGCCCCCACCACCAGCAGGTCGTACATCAGCAGCTGCTCGCTTTCTCGTCGTCGGTCAGCGGGACCGCGCCGTCGCCCGCCGGGCTCACGCGGTCGGCCGCCAGGTCGCGCGGGTCCGGCTGCCGTACGAGCCGGGGGAGCGGCGCGGCCGGCCGCGGGGCCTGCGCACGGTCCAGCAGGCGCACGGCCACGTGGCGGGACCACAGGGTCCACAGCGCGAGGCCGGGACGGAGGTCGTCGTACGCGTGCCAGGCCAGCTCCCGTCCGCCGGGCGGCGCGCCCAGGGCGGTCAGCGGGGCGTAGTTCTCCGCCACGAACGTCCGCCCCGGGCGCGGCGCCGGGTCCGGCAGCGGACGGTTCGTCAGGTCCAGGTGCTGGGCGCGTACGACGTCCAGTCCCGTGGCGTCGGTGAACAGCCGGAACTGGGCGCCGGGCCGGGGGTTGAAGTCCAGCAGGTGGTAGTGGCCGGTCGCGCCGTCCCGGCGGAAGTCGAGGTCGAAGATGCCGCGGTAGCCCAGCTCCCCGGTGAGCCGCTCGGCGAGCGCCCGCAGTACCGGGTTCGCGGTCCACTGGCCGACCGCGGTCAGTCCGGCGGTCCGCGGCCGGGCCCGCAGCTTGCGGCCCGGGCCGCCGGCGCGCACGGCCCCCGACCGGTCGGCGTACCCGTGGAAGAACCAGTCGCGGTCGGGTCCGGGCGGCAGATACGCCTGGAGCAGCAGCGGGCTGCCCGCCTCCGCCGCCCGCAGGTACAGCGTCTGCGCCTGCTGTGCCGAACGCACGAGGACCGTGCTGCGCAGCCCGGTCCCGGGCGGCACCCGCCACGGACGGCTCCACTTCGCCACCACCGGCATCCCCAGCCGCCAGGCCGCCGCGGCGGCCTGCGCGGGGCTCTCCGGGACGAGGGTCGGCGGGTGCGCGATGTCCATACGCGCGCACAGGTCGGCCAGTTCCGCCTTGTCGGCGACGCGCTCGGCGAGTCCGCCGGGCTGACGCGGCAGCAGGTAGGCCGGAGCCAGCTCCTCGCGCAGATGGCCCACCGCGACGGCACTCGCGTCGTCCAGGGGGATCAGGACGGCGGGGCGGGAGATCCGGGCCGCCACCCGGTGCAGCACGGCGGCGATGTCATGAGGGGACGCGCCGGGTGCGGGCGGCGGATGCATCTCCCGCACAAATCGCGATCTGTGTACGGGACTTCGCAGGGAATCGGCGACCAGGTGCACGTCCACGCCCGCACGGCCGAGCGAACGCACGGCCCCCAGTGTCCCGTGGTGAAAGGGATTCCGGTCGATCCGCAGAAGAACGGCGGGGACGCGGCTGTCGAGAAGCGACACGGACTTTTCCTTCTGATCGGTTCACCCGTGCGGGCGATGGGGGCACTCGAAGGCCCGAACCTCGGTTGGCGGAATTCGCATTCATATGACTGAGTGTCAGTGAACAGAGAAGCGTGAACGCACAGCTCGACGGAGAGACAGCGGAGAAGCGTGGAGAGAGGAGCAGGTATGGCCGCACAGCAGCAACGGCCCCGGGCCGGACGGTCGGCTTTCGTCGCGGCCGCGATCGTCACGTCGCTCGCCCTGGCATCGGGACCGGTGCACGCCGCGGGTACGGGGGCCCTGAGGGCCGTGGACCCGCCGGCGCCGCAACCCGCCGCGACAGCACCCGCCCCGGCGACACCCGCCGCGGCACCGGCGCCCCCGGGCACCGGACCCGTGACGCTCCCCGCGCCCGTCACCCCGCCCGTCACCCCGCCGGCCGTCCCGCCGGCACCGACGGCCGAGCCCTCCGGCACGCCGCAACCCGCGGCCCCCCGCCCCGCCTTCGGCGCCTACCTCGACTACGGCCCCCGCGGCGTGGCCCGGATCGCCCGGCTCAGCCAGTGGCTCGGCGGCGCCGAACTGCGCGTCGCCCACACCTACCTGCCCGGCGACCGCTGGAGCAACATCGAGGGAGCGCCCGGCTTCCTCGACGCCTGGGCCAACTGGCGCCGCCAGAAGGCCGACCGGCTCCTGGTCCTCAACGTCCCGATGATGGAGCGCAACGAGGAGCACGTCCCCGACGCCGAGGTCCGCGAACTGCTGGCCCAGGGCGCGTCCGGCGCGTACGACCGGCACTTCCGCGCCCTCGCCGAGCGGCTGGTCGCGCTGAAGGTGCCGGACACCGTCGTCGTGCTCGGCTGGGAGATGAACGGCATTACCTACACCCATCGCTGCGGTCCCGATCCGGAGGCGTGGAAGAAGTACTGGAACAGAATCGTCACGACCATGCGTTCGGTGCCGGGCCAGAAATTCCGGTTCGACTTCACACCGAACCGCGGCCGGGACGCCATTCCCTGGACGCAGTGCTATCCGGGGGACGACACGGTCGACATCATCGGCATGGACGCGTACGACCAGCCGCGAGGTCTGTCATTCGACGAACAGGTCAAGGAACCGTTC
The DNA here is from genome assembly GCF_053611025.1 of Streptomyces sp. NPDC054842. Classification (NCBI taxonomy): domain Bacteria; kingdom Bacillati; phylum Actinomycetota; class Actinomycetes; order Kitasatosporales; family Streptomycetaceae; genus Streptomyces; species Streptomyces sp. NPDC054842. Next base: position 173,179 of record NZ_JBSGZN010000005.1, on the reverse strand, counting down.
GGCCTCCAGGCGCACGTCGATTTCGCGAAGGCCCACGGCAAGCCCGTTTCCTATCCGGAATGGGGCCTGTTCCGCAACGGCGACAACGCGACGTACATGAAGCGCATGCTCGCGTGGATGGACGAGCACAAGCCGCTGTACAACACCGTCACCGACTACTGCCCGCACGGCGTGTGGCAGTGCGACGACAACCCCAGGGCGTCGGAGATCTACCGGACGATGCTCTCCGGCCGCACCGATCCGGTGCCCGACCCCACGGCCCCGCCGACCAAGACGCCCCCGGTGACACCTCCGACGAAACCGACCCCCGGCCACCCGGAGAACTGCTCGCCGGTGGAACTGGGCGACTGGGTCGAGCACTGGATCGGCGGCAAGCTCTGCCTGCGCTTCGACTGGTGGTCGCGCAACCGGTGACCTCGTGAGGGGCGCGTGCCGGGCGCGCCCCTCACCGGGCAGTCCCCGCACGGCGACGGGCCGTTCAGGACCCGTCGCCACCGCGCTCCCTCCAGCGGTGCACCAGGTCCCTGCACAGACCGCGGGCGCCCACCCCGGCCAGGACGGCCGCGAACAGCGGCGCCGTACGCCGGCGGGACAGCAGCAGCCGCCGGTTGACGACCGTCTCGGGGCGCCAGCGGTACTTGTACGACTCGGCGCCCCGCAGCAGGCTCAGCACGCTCCGCCTGCCGTCGACCGCCTCCCGCGCGGTCGCCTGGAGCAGCATCGTGGCCACGTCCGCCTTCCGGTCCCGCAGCAGCGGGTCCGAGCCGTACAGGTAGCCGCCCGCGAGGCCCGGCGACAGCAGCGTCAGATCGACCGCGACCACCGTGCCGTCCAGCAGGAACTCCGTCACCAGGGCGTCCCCGGAGCGCGCCATCCGGCTCACCGACCGCACCAGATGCGCGGCGAACCGGGCCCGCACGTGCTCGGACGTCACCTTGCGGCCCTGCCACTGCAGCCGGTGCAGCTCCAGCAGCCGGTGCAGCGCCGCGTCCACCTCGTCGTGCCCCACGACACGGTGCTCGATGCCGAGGGAGGCGAGCTTTCGCAGCTTGGCGCGGGCCCGCTGGGCGCGCGACGCCGGCAGCCGGTCCAGCAGCTCCTCCATCGGCAGGGCCGGCAGCTCCATGCAGACGGAGTCCCGCACGCTCCTGCGCGGCCCGCTCCATCCCTCGTAGATCCGCTCGACCGCGCCGCCCGGACGCACCTCGCGGAAGTCGATCAGCGCGGTACGGGCGGCCTCCGCCAGCCCGGAGGCGAGCGCGGAGGCCGCCCGGTCGGGCTGCTCGTCGTCCAGCAGCACGTCCGCGTAGTCCGAGATCGCCCCGCCGAGCGGAACGAGGACGGGCAGCGGGCGGCGCACCCGCATCAGCGGTGCCACGGCCCGCAGTTCGCCGCCCTCGCGGACCACGAGGAGGCGGAGCGCGCCCGGGGTGCCGTACGACAGCCACCAGGAGTGCAGCCAGGCGTGGCTCTGGAACGGGGTGGCCGCCGAGCACCGCCGGTACAGGCGCTCCCAGGCCGGACCCAGCTCGGCGAACTCGGTCACGTCCGTGACGAGTTCGGCGACCAGGGCGCTCCCGGTGCCGTCCGCCCGTGTGCCGGGGCCCGCTTCCGGGGTGGGGGCGGGCGCCGGGACGGTGGCGGTGCCCTCGGTGACCCCGGTGCCGGCGGCCCGCTCGGTGCTCACAGCTGTCCGTGCGCGTCGGCGGCGACGGCCGGACTGGGCACGGACGCGGCGCGGGCCGGATCGTCCGCCGTCCGCCGGGGCCGTACGAGGAGCGCGAGCCCGCCGAGCAGTCCGCCCGCGGCGACGCCCACCAGACCCGTCACCGCGGGCGACGCCGACGACGGCTCGGCCGGCTTCACCGCGCGCGAGAACTGGAGCAGCTCCACGTGCGTGCTGCTCTTGGTGTCGTTCGCGTGCCGGGTCAGCGAGCGCGAGACGGCGTTGGCCATGTCGGCGGCCAGGTCCGGGCGCGGGGACGTCGCCGTCACCGAGACCATCGGGGCGTCCGGCGAGGTCGCGGTCCGCACGCTCTCCTGGAGCGTCGCGACGGGCACCCCGGCCCACACCTGGGCGTCGCCGAGCACCGCGACCTGCGTGGCCACCCGCCCGTACGCCTGCGCGAAGCCGAGCGCCGCCGCCGGGTCCGCCTTCGGTGCCGGTACGACCACGACATAGCTGGTCGCCGTGTACGTCGGCGGCGTCAGCACTCCGTACGCGCCGCCGGCCAGGCCGCCGAGCAGGGCGCCGGCCGCGAGCAGACCCCAGGGGGGCAGGCTCCGCGCGCGGGACAGGGCCGAGCCGGGCCGGCCGGCCGGGCGGTGGTGTCCGGTGTGGTTGTCGGTCATGAGGAACTCACTCCCAATGAGGTGCAGGAGACCGCTGCCGCGTACACGTCCATGAGCTGGGCGGCGCTGCGGGTGATGCAGTAGTGGTGGGCGGCCTCGGGTGCCGTCCGGGGCCGGGGGCCCTCGGCGCGGACCTTCACCAGCGCCCGGGCGAACGACTCCGCGCCGCCCTGCACCCGCCGGGCACCGAGCGCCGCGCCCGGGGGCAGGTCCTCGATCGCCGGGCAGGACACGTAGACAACCGGCAGTCCGGCGGCCAGCGCCTCGACGACGGCGAGCCCGAACGCCTCCTCCGCGCACGGCGAGGCCAGCGCGTCCATCGCCGCCGTCAGCGACGGCAGGTCGGCGCCGGGGAAGCCGCCCGTCGGACGCTCCCCGGTGAGCAGGACACGGTCGGACACGCCGGCGCGCTGGGCGGCCCGCCGCAGGACGCTCTCCTCGGGACCGCCGCCGACCAGCAGCAGCCAGTAGTCGTCCGGGAGTTCGGCCAGCGCGCGGACCAGGACGTCGAACCGCTTGCCCGCGGTGAGCCGGCCGACGCCCCCGACGACGTACGCGCCCTCGGGCAGTCCGAGGCGCCGCCGGGTGCGCTCGCGCAGCACCGGGTCGAAGCGGAAGCGGTCCACGTCGATGCCGTTCGGCACGATCTCGATGCGCGGCCCCGGCACACCCCAGCGCCGCAGCCGGTCGGCGACGGTGGGGGAGACCGCGACCGTGGCGCTGCCGAGCCGTTCGCTGGCGAGGTACAGCGCGCGGACACCCGTGGTGAGCGCCCGCCCCTCCATCTGCGAGTCACCCAGGGAGTGTTCGGTGGCCACGACGGCCTTCACCCCCGCAAGACGCGCGGCGATCCGGCCGTACACACAGGCCCGGTAGAGGTGGGTGTGGACGAGGTCGTAGCCGCCCGCCCGGATGAGCTTCACCAGGCGCGGGAGCGCCGACAGGTCGCGGTTGCCGGTCATCCCCAGGTGGAAGACGCGTACGCCGTCGTCGGCGAGGCCGTCGGCGACACTGCCCGGGTTGGTGAGGGTCACCACGTCGCAGTCGACCGGCAGATGCCGCAGCAGCAGTCGCAGTTGCTGCTCGGCGCCGCCGACACCGAGGCCGGTGATGACGTGCAGGGCCTTCATCAGACCCCCTCGGCGGGGCGGCGGCGCAGCCGGTGGAGCCGGTGCTTGAGGAGCAGCCGCACGGCGGTGTCGTTCTGCCCGACGTGGACGCGGGGCAGCGCGAACGGGCCGGTGAGCGGACCGGGGTCGATCGCGCAGGCGTAGCGGTACCCGGCCGCCCGTACGGCGTCGACGACCCGCTGGTCCACCGTGCCGTACGGGTAGCAGAACCCGTCGACGCCGGTGCCGATCAGCTCCGCGAGCAGCGCCCGGCTCTCGGCCACCTCGGCCCGCAGGACGGCGTCGTCGGCCGCGGTCAGGTCGACGTGGGTCAGCCCGTGCGAGCCGATCTCGATGCCCTCCGTCGCGGCGGCGACCCGGATGCCCTGCTTGCCGAGCAGCGGCTTGCGGGGGCCGAGCGGGTCCCACGCGTTGTCGCCGTCCAGCCGGCCGGGCAGCACGAAGAGGGTGGCCCCGCAGTCGTGGCGGCGCAGCACCGGCAGGGCGTGCTCCACGAAGTCGGCGTACCCGTCGTCGAAGGTCAGGCCGACCAGGCCCCGTCCCTCGCCGCGGGCGCGCGCCGCGATCAGGTCGGCCATGCTCACGCCCCGCAGACCGCGCCGGCGCAGCAGGCCCAGCTGCCGGTCGAGACGGCCGGGCGTCACGGTGATGCGGTACGGGTCGTCGGAGCAGTCGCCCACGGAGTGGTACATCGCCACCCACGGGGGAGTGCCGGGGCGTCTGGTGGCACGTCGTGCTCGTGCCGTGTCAACGGAAACGGACATGGGGAAGCCTTCGGGTCACGGAACGGAGGGCGGGTGCGACGGCCTGGGCGTTCAGGGCCCAGGCCACCAGGACGAAGACGACGACGACGGCGGTGCCGCCGGCGGCCAGACCGGCCGGGGCGGAGTCGGTGCGGCTCGCGCAGAACGCGCCCGCCGCCGCCGCGGCGACCGCCGCGCGTGCCGGGCGGCCGATCTCGGTGACGACCCGCCGGGTGCGGATCGGCACGCCGTGCCGCCCCATCCCGGCGAGCAGGAGCAGCGCGGACAGGGTGATGCCGAGGGCGTTGGCGGCGGCGATCCCGCACACGCCCCAGGGGCCGACCGCCCACGCCCCGGCGCCGGCGGTGGTGACGATCCCCGCCGCCATCGCGCCCATCGGGTACCAGGTGGGCCGGCCCGCCGAGAAGTACGAGCGCACCAGCGCGCCCACGAGGGTGTGGCCGAGCAGGCCGAGGGCGTACACGCGCATCACGGCGGCGGTGGCCGCGGTGTCACCGGCGCCGAACGCGCCGCGTTCGAAGAGCAGTTGGATCATCTGCGGCGCGCAGGCCACGACCGCCGCCGCGCCGAGGAGCACGGTGCAGGACACGAGGGCCAGGTCGCGCTCCACCCGGTCGCGGGCACGCCGGGTGTCGCCCTCCGCGAGCGCCTGCGCCACCACCGGGAAGGTGACGGTGCACAGCATCAGCGACAGCACCATCGGCATCTGGGCGACCTTCTGGGCGTAGTTCAGATGCGAGATGGCGCCCGCCGGGAGCGACGAGGCGAGGAACCGCTCGACGAGCACCTGGGACTGCCGGAACAGCGCGAAGAGGAGCACCGTCGCCACGAGGACCAGGTCCATCGAGCGCTCCGCCCGGTCCCCGGCCCCGGGGCCACCGGTGGTGCCGGTGGTGCCGCCGGCGGTCGCGGAGCCGTCGGCCGTCGCGGGCCGCTCCTCGCGGGCGCGGCCCCAGATCTGCCGCCACAGGGACGGCAGTTGGGTCACGACCATGAGGGCGCCGCCCACCGCGACCCCGGCCGCCGCCGACCGCACCCCCCAGCGCCCGCCGAGGACGAACATCGTCGCGATGATGCCGGTGTTGTAGGCGACGTAGATGGCGGCGGGCGCGACGAACCGGCGGTGCGCCCGCAGCGCCGCGCTGCAGTACCCGGCGAGCCCGAAGCTCAGTACGCAGGTCGCCGTCAGCCGGGTGCAGTCCACCGCCGGGGCGGGGTCGGGCAGTCCCGGCGCCAGCACCTGGACGACGTACGGCGCCCCCGCGATCAGCAGGGCCGCCGCCGCCACGAAGGCGAGCGCCAGCCGGGGCAGGGTGGTGGCGACCAGCGAGCGCACCGGATCGCCGGTGGCCCGCTGGGCCCGCAGCGCCACAGCCCGGCTGAACAGCGGTACGAGGACGAAGGCGAGCCCGTCCTCGATGAGCAGCGTCGCCGCGAACTCCGGCACGGTCCAGGCGACGAGGAAGGCGTCCGTCTCGCTCCCGGCCCCGAAGAGGTGCGCGAGCGCCTGGTCCCGGCCGAGGCCCAGCAGGGCGCCCACGATCGACAGCCCGACGGTGACGAGAGCGGCCTTGGCCAGAAAGCGCCGCGAGGACGCCCCGGTGATACCGGTACCGGCGGGATCGACCTCCTTGGTACCGGTGCCGGTACGGGTGCCGGCGGGGCCGACCTCGTTGGCACCCGTACCGGTACGGGCACCAGCGGGATCGACTTCGCCGGTACGGGTACCGCCCGCCGAGCCGGCGCCGTCGGCCGCGCCCGCGTCCCTGCGGGTACCGGTGTCGGTGCCGGGACCCGGGTTCTGCGGGGCCACGCCGGTACCGGTAGCCGTGCTGTGCGGGGGCGTGTCGGCAGTACCGGTACCGGGACCCGTGCTCAGCCCCGCCGCGTCGGTACCGGTACTCGTGCTGTTCAGAGCCGCGCCGGTACCGGTACCCGTGCTCCTCGGCGCCGTGTCGCCACCGGCACCCGTGCCCTGCGGAGCCGCGTCCGTGTCCGCACCGGTGCGAGCCGGAGGCAGCGTCGCCGCGTCGTCGGCCCGGCGAGGGGTCACCGTCATCGCGCCGCCGCCTCCCCGCGGCAGCCCACCGTCGAGCCGAGCCGGTCGGCCGCGCCACCGGGACCGGCTCGGTGTCCGGCCGGCCGCGCGGAGGCCGGATCCATCAGCGCCCACCAGGCCACGAGCCCGAAGCAGACGGCCGTCAGCACCGTCGAGGGCCCGCCGATGTCGCCGTACACGAAGTCCACCAGCTGCCAGACGAGCAGCCCGCACGCGACGAGCGCGCAGTCGAGGCCGTTCCCGCCGCCGGCCGCGGTACCGCCCGGCTCCTCGCGCCGTACGCGTACGAGCCCCCGCACCGCGCAGACCAGCAGCGCCAGCCAGCTCCCGGCCAGCGCGAGAAGTCCCAGGAGTCCCTGCTCACTGAGCACCAGCAGGTACATGTTGTGCGGGGAGAGCAGCGGCTGCCGCCGGAACGCGGCGCCCGCGCCCTCCGTGTCGCTGCCCGAGGACAGCGCCAACGAGGCGTGCCCGTCCCGGTGTTCGGGGAAGCCCTTCAGCCCGACGCCGCTCACCGGGTGCTGCCGCCACATGTCGGTGGCGGCGGCCCACATCGTGTAGCGGTCGGTCACCGAGCGGTCGGGCGCGTCCGTGACCTGCGTGATGCTGCTGATGCGCTCCTGGAGCATCGCCGTACCGACGCCGACCCCGCCGACCAGGACCACCGCGGCGGCGGTGACGACGAGAGCCGCCTTCATCGCGCGCCGCATCCCGGCCAGGACGAGCTGCGCCCCGACCGCCACGGCGGTGGCGATCCACGCGCCGCGGCTGAAGGACAGCGCGAGCGGCGCGAGCAGCGCCGCCGCGCAGGCCGCCGCGGCGGCCCGCTGCCGGGCGGGCCCGGTCCCGAGCGCCATCGCGACCGCGCACACCAGCCCGAAGGCCACCACGGTCGCCATCCCCATGACGTCCGCCGCCCCGAACGTGCCCACGGCCCGGATCTCCTCGCCCATGTACGAGGCCCCGGTGCCGGTCGCGTACTGGCGCACCCCGATCGCGCCCTGCCACAGGGCCAGCGCCACGAACGACCAGGCGAGCAGCCGGAAGTCGCGCCGGTCCCGCACCAGCAGCACCACCGCGGCGGGGACCAGCACGAAGATCTGTACGTAGCGGGCGAACCCGGTGAGCCCCGCCCCGGGCGACACCGCGCCGACCGCCGCGACCGCGAAACCGGCCACGGGCAGCGCGAGGATCACGGCGGCGGCCGGTGTCAGGGGCCGTCGCCGCCGCCGTACGAGACGGAGCACGCAGTACGCCACCATGAGCCCGGAGACGGCGTCGGCGACGGTCGCGCCGCCCTCCCCGCCGGGCGCGACCGGCAGCGCGAGCATCGCGACCACCGCCAGCACCGGCACGACGGGCGTCCACCTGACGGCCACCTGCTCAGCTCCCCGTCGGACGGACGAGCGCGACAGCGGTGCGCAGCAGGATGCAGACGTCCTGCCACAGCGACCAGTTGTCGATGTAGGCGTTGTCGAAGCGGCAGCGGTCCTCGATGGAGGTGTCGCCGCGCAGGCCGTGCACCTGGGCGAGCCCGGTGATGCCGGTCCGCATCCGGTGGCGGGTCGCGTAACCGGGATAGGTCTGGCTGAACTGGGCGACGAAGTAAGGGCGTTCGGGGCGCGGCCCGACCAGGCTCATGTCGCCCCAGAAGACGTTCCACAGCTGGAGCAGCTCGTCCAGCGAGGTCCGCCGCAGGAAGCGGCAGAACGGGTTCATCTCGTGCTCGTTCGCCACACTCCAGCGGGTCGCCGCCTCGTGCGCGTCGACGGGGCGGTGCGTGCGGAACTTCAGCAGCGTGAAGGGCCGTCCGTCCTTGCCGATGCGCTCCTGCCGGAAGACCACCCCCGGCCCGTCGGCGAGCCGCAGCACCACCGCGCAGACCAGCAGCAGCGGACTGACCGCGAGCAGCAGCGCCCCCGAGACCAGCACGTCGAGCAGCCGCTTGCCCGCGTCGCCCCGGGGCCCGCCCACGCTGACGCGCCGGCAGGAGAACCCGGCGAGCCGCTCGCCGTGCACGTCGTACGACGGCGATTCGGCGTCGACCTCCCACAGCGCGCAGCCGGACTCGTCCAACGCGCGCAGCAGCGGCGCGTGTTCGGCGCGGCGGCCGACGACGAGGACGGTCCGAATGCCGTTCTGGATGAGCGCCCGCTGCACCTCCTCGCCGGTCGTCAGCACCGGCAGCCCTTCGCCGCCGGACGGCTGCCGGTCCACGATGCCGACCGGCCGCACCCCGCAGGCCGGGTGGCGCAGGAAGGCCGCGGCCACCCGCCGGGCCGTGGCGGCGGGGCCGATCACCAGGGCCGCCTCGGGGCGGCGGAGCAGGGCCCTGCGCCGCCGCCAGTGGACGGCGCCGCGGCCCAGGCAGCTCGCCGCCGACTGCGCGGCGCAGCCCGCGGCGAGCGTCCGCGCGGACAGCGCGTCGGCCGGCGAGAGCGCCGCGACCAGTGCCGCGAGCACGCACCAGCCCACGACGATCCGCCCGCAGACGGCGGGCAGTTCGTCCAGGACGGCGGGCACGGCGGGCGGCCGGTACAGCGACGCGCGCGCGTTCAGGCCGACCACGGCGGCCAGCAGCAGGCCGACGAGGAGCGGATGGCGCTGGGTCCCGGTGAGCGCCAGTGACGCGAGTACCGCCGCACCGGCGTCCACCGCGGGCAGCGGCCACCGCGCGGTCCGCCGTACGGAGGTCCGCCGGCCGGCGGGAAATCTGAAGCCGTCGGCGGCCTCGCGCGGAGGGATGACCGAGACGGGCGAGAATCCGTGCTCCCGTGGCTGTCCGCCGGGGGAGGGAACGGTGCTTTCCGCAGTCACGTGTGGATGGACTCCCTGCACTCGTTGTGTGCCCCGCGCGCGGCGAACTCCGCGCGCTCGGCGTGCCCGGCGGGCTCCGCGGCGGACGCCCTGCGGCGCCGGGACGGCTCCGCGACGAGCAGCTCGCCGTACACGGCGGCGACGGCGTCGGCCGTGCGCCGGACGTCGTGGGTGGCCAGCACGTGGCGCCGGCCGCGACGGCCGAGCGACTCCCGCAGCGGTGGATCGGACAGCAGGCCGCACAGGGCGTCGGCCAGTGCCCCGGGCGCCTCGGCGGGCACCAGGCACCGGTCCTTCAGACCCGGCGGAAGACTCTCGCGGGCGCCGTCGACATCCGTGATCACGACGGGGCGTTCGCAGGCCATGGCCTCCAGCGGCGCCAGGGCCATCCCCTCCCAGCGGGACGGCAGCACCACCAGATCGGCGGCCTGGTACCACGGCACCGCGTCGGCGGCGGCCCCCGCGAACAGCACGGAGTCGGGTGCGGCGGCGCGCAGTTCGGGGGTGTCCGGACCGTCCCCGACCAGCACCAGGCGGGCCCCCGGCACCCGCCGGACCACCGAACTCCACGCCGCCAGCAGGACGTCCTGGCCCTTCTGCCGGCACAGCCGCCCCACGCAGACCACCAGCGGCCCGGCCGGGCCGGCCTTCGCGAGGAGCGGGATGCCGGAACGCACGCTGCGCGCGTCCGCCGGACGGAAGCGCGCCGAGTCCACCCCGTTGGGGATCACCCGCCAGGGGGCGGCCACGCCGGCCCGTGCCCCGGTCGTGCGCTCCGCCTCGCTGACGCACACCACCCGCGACGCCCAGCGGGCCCCCCACCGCTCCCAGCGCAGCGCTACCGAGGCGGTCACCCCGCCGACCGCCTCGAACGACCAGGCGTGCGGCTGGAACACGGTCGGCACCCGGCCGCGCAGGGCGAGCCGCACCGCGAGCCCGGCCTTGGCGCTGTGCGCGTGCACCACGTCCGGCCGCGTCTCGTCGACGATCCGGCCGAGCTGCCACAGCTCCGACGCCAGCCGGCGGCCCGGCGAACGCGTCGCCCGCCACCGCCGTACGTCACTGCCGAGCATCCGGAGCGTGTCGGCGAGCCCGCCGCCCTCCGGGCAGGCGACCGTGACGTGCAGTCCGGCGGCGAGCTGCGCCCGCACCAGGTCCGTGACCACCCGCGCGACCCCGCCGTCGACCGGCTGGGTGACATGCAGGACCCGCGTCGGTGGGTCGGTCGATGACACTGGCATACGCGGTTCCTCGCTCACGGACGGCGCCGGCGGGAGCGCGTCACTGCTTGGCGTCGACAGCGACGAAGAGCGCCCCGGCCCAGGCCGCGTCCTGCTGCGCAACGAGCCGGAAGGCCAACTGGTCACCGCCGCGCCGCAGAGCCGGCCCCAGATCGAAGACGTCGGAGTCGTATCCGAGGGTGTTGACGAAGGCCGGCGCCCGCCTGGCGACGGCCGGTCCCGGCTCGCTGATCGTGGAGTTGAGCACGTCGTCCGCGGGGTTCGCGCCGTCGCTGAGCGCCGTCACCCGTCCGTGCCGGGTCGACACCATGAGCGAATCCCCGCCACGCCCGGCGTCGCCGTTGTAGGCCACCAGTCCCGCCCGGCCGCCGGCTCCCGGCGCGAGCGGCAGCCCGCGGACGCCGACGACCTGGTCCGCGCCCGGCCCGAGCGGGGCGAAGCCGTCCCACATCGCGAGGTGCCGCACCGGTTCCGACTCCCGTTCGTACGCCACCACCAGTGTCCAGCCGCCCCAGGCGCCGGCGGCCGAGCGGCCCATCGCCACGTTGACCTGCGCCACCGTGTAGAGCCCCGCACCGCTCGCCCGCACCAGCCCGGTGACGTCAACGGAGGCCTGGAACGCGTCCGCCCCGCGCGCCACCCGGTGTCCGACGACGGTGTCCGCGAGCACGGCCTTGTACCGCCCGCCGGGCTCGGCGACCAGCACGCGCGCGTTGTCCTTCGGCGGCTTCTGCTCACCCACGCGCAGGTTGCCGCCCCAGTACAGGCGCGCGTACGACACCCGCGCGCCCCGCGGCAGACGGACCTCGCCCCGGCTGGAGTTGTAGGTGTTCGGGTCGTCGTCGACGTCGATGTAGAACATGTCGAAGTCGTCGTTCGCGGCCGCCCGGCCCGCTCGCGCGGCCGTGCACGGCGACCCCGCGGACGTGCCGGAGGGAGCCGGCGTGGAGGTCCGCCCGGGCGCGGGCGACGTACGGCAGCTGATGGACGAGTTGGCCGCCCGGACGATCCCGCCGTGCTGGAGGGCGTGGTACCGCTGCGTGAACGCGAGGCTCTCGGCCTCCGCGATGGGCGGCGCGGTGCTCGCGTGGACGGCCGGCGCGCACAGTGAGGTCAGGGCGAGACAGCCCGCCACGGCACGGCGCAGGAGGTAACCCGGGGAATGGCGCATGAGATCGGCGTTGCCTTCCGAGCTGTGAAGGTTCTGGAACGGCGGACGGACTGTCGCGTGCGGATCGCACTGGTGTCGGTCGGCTCCCCCGTCCGTCCCGTGGTGCCGGGCGGCCTCGGGAGGAGCGCAACTCTAGCCTTTGTCCGTATTTATCGGTGAAACCTGCCAAGTGTGTCGGAATGGTGAAGCCCGGCACTTGTGACATCACTCCTTTGGAGGCACAACCCGCGCGTGCGCCACGCGTTGACACAACGCCGGGCATATCCGCCCGGATGTTGTGTCGACCCCCAAGGAGCACCTCTCCATGTCGCGTATCGCGAAGGGCCTGGCCCTGACCTCCGTTGCCGCCGCCGCTGTGGCGGGCACCGCCGGCATCGCCGCCGCCGACAGCGACGCACACGGCGCCGCCGCCAACTCCCCGGGCGTGCTGTCGGGCAACGTCCTGCAGGTTCCGATCCACATCCCGGTCAACGTCTGCGGCAACACCGTCGACGTGATCGGCCTGCTGAACCCCGCGTTCGGCAACGTCTGCGTCAACGACTGACGCCGATATACGGACCCTTCTGCCGGCCGCTCTCCCCTAACGGGAGGGCGGCCGGTCCGCGTTGCCCCGAATGGACGGAGGGGGTATCCGCGCGACGAGAAGGCGCCTCACCAGCGACGACGCCCGCGAGGGCGGCGACACGCGGGCACCGGTGGCGGGCGGACCGGTTGCCGGGGAAGATCACCGATCCCACGGTGATCACAAGCTTCTCGCGACCATCGAAGGGAACATCAATGCGTGTTATGCCCGCCCGGCGCATCGCCTCCTCCGCACTCTGCGCCGCGCTCCTGCTCGGGATCGGTGCTCCCACCGCCCTTGCGGCCGACGGCGACCCGACGCGTGAGCGCGCCCGTGCGGCGGCTCCCGTCCCCGGCGCCGACGGGCTCCTGCCTCAGGTCACGGCCCTCGCCGGACTCGGCGGTCCGCTGACCCCGGTCACCGACCTGCTCGACACCGTGCTCACGACGGACAACGGCCGGCTCTCCGACGAGCAGACGGAGGAACTCGGTGCCGCGGCCGAGGCGGCGATCGCCCGGATCACGCAAGAGGCCACCGCCGCGGCGCAGTCCGACCCGGCGGACGCCGACGGCGCGGGGAACGAAGACGCCACGGACGCGGCGGACGCCACGAAGGTCACGGACGGCTCGCTCGCGAAGCTGCGGAGCAGCCTGGACCGGCTCCTGGAGGCGGTCACCTCGGGAGACCTCGCCAAGGTGCTCCCCGCGGCCACGGGCCTGGTGACCGGTCTCGTCGACGTCGTCGTCTCCACGGTCGTCTCGAACAGCACGACGGAGCCGAACACGTCCGCGCTGCCGGACTCCGTCCAGTCGGCGGACCTGTCGAGCACCTCGGACCCGTCGAACGTGCCGAGCCTGTCGAACCTGTCGGGCATGCCGGGCATGCAGCACCTCCCCGACTCCTCCCGCCTTCCCCGGACCGGCCTGCTCTCTATGCTGGGCCTTGGGACGAGAGCCTGAGACGAGCACCGCGGCACGAGCCGTCGGGCGGGCCGGGGAGGCCCGGCCCGACGGCTGTTTTATATGAGAATGAGACACGCCGTTCATTCGGGTGGCGTCCAGGAATTTACCGGTCGCGGGGTTTCCGGGTGCCACGGGGCTCGTTATCCAGGCGAAGTGAGAGACCAGGCATAAGCAGTGCCTGTAAGGAATTCCTCCTGGCGACACGAGTTGCCGAAGAAAGGAACACGATGAAGCCCCTGAAGGCCGCCGCTGTCATTGCCGGTTCCCTTGTCGCCGCGGGCGCCGCCGCTCCCGCCTTCGCGTACGACGCCGCGCCCACCAGCCTGAACGGCGGCCTGAACGGCGCAGTGGAGACCATCGCGAGCCAGCGTTCGCTGGACGTCGAGGACCTCCAGCCCCTGAAGCACCAGTCGGACGCGCTCGACACCGAGAACAAGGACTCCGCGCTCAGCACCGTGAACGGCGCGACGAAGACCCTGAACACGGTCAGCAGCCCGTCGGACACCCTGCTCGGCGGCCTTCCCGTCAACGGTTAATCAGTTCATTTTATTGCGTGTCCTTACGGAAAGCTTTGCGGGGCCGTTTATAGGCTGGAGCAAACCTCCAAGAAAGGACTGACGATGAACACCGTCAAGAAGGCCGCTCTGCTCGTGGCCGCCGTGGGAATGTCCATGGGGGCCGCCGCGGGCACCGCGTTCGCGGACGCCGAAGCCGAAGGTGCCGCCGTCAATTCCCCCGGCGTCCTCTCCGGCAATGTGGTGCAGATCCCCGTGCACGTACCGGTCAACCTCTGCGGCAACACCGTCGACATCATCGGCGTTCTCAACCCGGCCGCCGGGAACGTGTGCGTCAACAAGTGACGTCGCCGGCCGGCGGGTGAGGTGACGCGCCGGCACCCGGCGGCACGATGACGTCGAAGGGCCGGTTCCGGACTCTCGGAGCCGGCCTTTCCCCCTGTTCGACGGCAGTCCCTCATTCGGGTGGTCGGCCCCTTGGTGTCACCCTGTCGAGTGAGGAGTCGGCGAGGCGAATTCCGTTGCCTGGATAGGGTCTTGCGGTGACCTCAGCCTCAAGCCGTACCCGCCCGTTCAGCGCCGCAGAACTCGGCACGCTCGTCGTCATGGCCTTCAGCGGCGCGGCCCCCGACGGTGACATGCCCTACCTCCTCGCCTACACCCTGGGCGACGGCGCGGGCGGACCGGAGGCCTCCACCGCCGCCGTCGTACAACTCCTCGGCGACAACGGCCTGTTGGCGGGCGACCAGATCATCGACGGCTCCCAGCGGCCGGACCTCCCGCTGACCCTCGCCGTCGAAGGGGGTGAGGCCGTGGTCGACATGCCGTATCTCCACGCCCGGTGCGTGGTCCCCGCGGAGTGGCTCGCCGCCGTGGGCCGACGCGGCTACGCCTACTTCCTGTTCGCCACCCGCCCGTGGCCCGGCGCCGAGCCCGGCAAGCCCGTGGCGCCGGAGAGCCTGGCCGCCTTCGCGGGTGACGAGGACATCCTCGACAGCGCGGCGCACGTGCTCCTGCCCGCGCGCGGTGCCCAGGGCTGATGGCGGCCACCTCCGGGCCGGCGACCGGTGCCGGTGCCCGGTCCCCTCTGCGGGCGGTGGGCGGCGGCCGTGCGTTCGCCCTGCTGCTGGTGATCACCGGTGCGGCCGGTCTGCTCGCCGCCTGGGTCATCACGATCGACAAGTTCAAGCTGCTGGAGGACCCGGGCTTCGTACCGGGGTGCAGCCTCAACCCGGTCGTCTCCTGCGGCAACATCATGAAGAGCGACCAGGCGTCCGCCTTCGGGTTCCCCAACCCGATGCTCGGACTGGTCGCCTACGGCGTCGTCGTCTGCGTCGGCGTCAGCCTGCTCGCCGGTGCCGTCTTCCCCCGCTGGTACTGGCTGCTCCTGGACGCGGGGACGCTGTTCGGCGTCGGCTTCGTCTCGTGGCTGCAGTTCGAGTCGCTGTACCGGATCAACTCGCTGTGCCTGTGGTGCTGTCTGGCGTGGGTCGCCACGATCCTCATGTTCTGGTACGTGACGTCGTTCAACGTACGGAACCGGTTCCTGCCCGCACCCCGCTGGGCGAGGCAGTTCCTCACCGAGTTCACCTGGGTCCTGCCGACGGTGCACATCGGCGTCGTCGGCATGCTGATCCTGACCCGCTGGTGGGACTTCTGGACGAGCTGATCGTCGTACCGATCCGATAGCCGCATGGCCGTCGGTCCTATTACTGCGTCCGTCGGGGGAATCTTTCGCTGATGCCGTTCTCGGGATCGTTACGCGGTACGGACCCATTGCCCCGAATCCTGAAAGGGACCGTACCTGAGATGAAGTCCACCACTCGAGCAACCCTCGCCGCCGTCCTGACCGGTGTGGCGGCCTCGGTCGGCGCCGCCGCGACGCCCGCTGCCGCGGCTCCCGTCGTCCCCGTCCCGGTACCGCTGGGCGGCGCAGAGCGCGCTCTCGGCATGGAGCTGCCCAAGGTTGCCGGGGAACTGCCGGTCCCCGTACCGGGCAGCCCGAACGGGCCGCGGTTCGTCACGGGCCGTCTGATGCCCGAGCGCACCCTCCCGCAGCTGCCGATCAGCGCGGGACTTGTCGGTGCGGACGTCCAGGCGCCGCTCCCGCAGGCCCTCGGACAGGAATTCGAGTACCTGGTGGTCGACGCCCCGGCGTCCGACCTCAGGACCCTCACCCCCGGCCTGTCCGTGGACACCCCGGTGACCGCGCCCAACCCCGACCACCTCGGCCTGCCCGACCCGAAGCTGCCCCAGGCGGCCGTGCTCACCCCGCTGCTGCAGACGGCACCGGGCCTGAACCTCGGACTCGGGGACTAACCCGACGACGGGCCGGGGGTTCGTGGTCCGGGCCCCGGCGCCCGCGTCCCACCGGGGCGGCCACCGCCACGATCCGACAAGGAGAGAACGATGTCCGTCAGCAGAGTGCCGGTGAGTACGGCCGGTCCGGTGGAGGTCGGGAGCAGAACCCGCCGGCATGCGATGCGCGCGCTGTTCGCCTCGCTCGTCGCGGTGTCCGCGGTCCCGGTCGTGGCGGCCTCCAGGGCCTCGGGGGGCGACGAGGTGGTGTCCGACCCGCACGACGTATCGGACACCTTCGAGGAGACGTACCGCGGCCGCCGCATCCACGGTGTCTGGTCCGTCGCGGGCCGCGCCGCCTACGACAGCGGGCAGTGGCAGGTCACCGTGGACGGGCGGCCGCTGCATCTGATGCGGCGCGCCGACGGCTCGTATCTGAGCATGGTCGACCACTACGAGTCCCACCCCACCCCGCTCGCCGCGGCGCGCGCCGCCGTCGACGTGCTCGGCGCCTCCGAGCGGCTGCGCGGCCCCGCCGCAGGGGGGAGGCACGATGGTGTACACGCGTAGGGACGTCAGTTCCCTGACCCGCGCCGAGCGGCGGCGGTTCGTGGGCGCGCTGCTGGAGGTCAAACGCCGCGGCGAGTACGACGAGTTCGTGCGCACGCACATCGAGTACTACGTCTCCGACGGCGACGACGGCCTGCGCACCGCCCACATGGCGCCGTCCTTCCTGCCCTGGCACCGCAGGTTCCTGCTGGACCTGGAGCGCGCCCTGCGACGGGTGGACTCCTCGGTGAGCGTGCCCTACTGGGACTGGACCCGCAGCCGTACGCCGTCCGCCGCCCCCTGGACGAGCGACCTGCTCGGCGGCAACGGGCGGCCCTCCGACCACCGGGTCATGACCGGCCCGTTCGCCTACGGGCACGGCAAGTGGAAGATCACGGAGGGGGTGACCGACGTCGAGTACCTCACCCGCGACTTCGGTCGCCCGAGAGACCCGATCCACCTGCCGACCGCGGCGGAGCTGGCCCGGGCGCTCGACGACCCGGTCTACGACACCGAGCCCTGGAACTCGACCTCGGAGCGGGGGTTCCGGAACAGGCTGGAGGGATGGGGGCCGGGCAGAGGCAGCGCCGCCTGGCGCAACCACAACCGCGTCCACCGCTGGGTCGGCGGGCACATGCTCGGCGGTGCCTCCGTCAACGACCCCGTCTTCTGGCTGCACCACGCCTTCGTGGACCTCGTCTGGACCCGCTGGCAGCGCAGGCACCGGGGAGGGCGCTATCTGCCGGCGCGCCCGCCGGGCCTGGGCAGTTCACAGCACGGACGGATCGTCGCCCGGCACGAGGCGCTGCCGCCCTGGGACGTGACGCCGGATCAGCTGGAGGACATCAGCCGGATCTACCGGTACGCGTAGCGAGGGGCGAGCCGGTGCCCGGCGCGCGAGACCCCCGGCGGTACCGCTGCCGGGGGTCGTTGCACACATGCAGGCCGGTTCAGCGACCGTAGCCGCCGTCGTGCTTGTCGTCGCTCTTGTTGACGCAGGAGTTGCCGAAGGCCGGGTTCAGCAGGCCGATGACGTCGACGGTGTTGCCGCACAGGTTGATCGGCACGTGGACCGGGACCTGCAGGACGTTGCCGGACAGGACGCCGGGCGAGTTCGCGGCCGCGGCGCCGGCACCGGCGTCCGCGGTGGCCAGGCCGGCCCCGCTGAGCACCACGGCGCCGGTGCCGAGAGCGACGGTGGCTGCCTTCGCGATGCGAGACATCACGTTCTCCTTCTACTCGGTGAATGCGGCTGCACGGGCGTGGCCGCACTCCCCTTCAACGCGCCCGGTCACCCGGGGTAACGGCGATCACCGGTGCGTCACCCTTCCCGGAGAGCCCGCAGGTGGAGGCGCCGGACCGATGGGCCGGGCGGGGGAGGGGGCCGGCCGGAGGCCGGGGCGGATGGGCCAGGGGAGGGGCGGGGGCGGTCGCGAGGAGCGCGGCGGGGGCCGGTGGTGGGGGACCGGTGAGGCCCGCATGTACGGGGACGACGCGGCTGGCGGCGAAACTCGGGCGCCTCACTTGCCGAGCCGTGGCTCAAGGCTCCTAGAGACCACGTAGCGCTTCGTCCAGGTCGCCGTAGGTTCCCCAGCAATCGATGCTGCCGTCGTCGTAGAGACTGCCCATGTACCAGTCGTCGTCCTCGACAGGCTTCACAAGACACAGGCTGTGGAACCCGAGAACGATCTCTGGGCGCGGCATCTGGTGTGCCCCACCGACGCTGACCCACTTCACCGGCCGATCAGGATCCAGGGCGACAGCCTCTCGGTCCCCTGAGACATCGCGGATCTGCTCAAGAGTCCACCCCTGGGGCAGTCGTGCGTCGGCCATCCGGGGATGATCCCACTTGCCCGGCGTAGATCACCGTTCCGGGAGCGACGTTGGGCGATCGCGCGGGTGCCTTGGATTCAGGCCGACCATCTCACTGCGCGGGAACCGACTCCTCGTTTATCGCGTCGAGTCCCACTGTTACTGAGGGAAGGTGCATCTGCTGCTGGTGAAGGATGACGGGCACTGGTGGATCGGCCTCGGTGACGGCGACCCCGCGGCGGGCCTGCGGTGACGACCGCGTCCATTGTCCTCAAGGGTCCGCTGAAAGCCGCGCCCCACGAAGCGGCTCGACGACGGGGTGCCGCCCGTCCAGGTGGCCGAAAATGGGCCGAGACGGCGTGCCGGTACCGGTGGCCGCCTACGCGCGGTGCGTCGAAGGGCGACTGGCCGGCATGAGACGGCGCTCGGAGGCCGTGGGGATCTTCCCGAGCCCGTCCGATGCGAGCTGACGCCGCTCGCCGGAAGCTTCGACTCGTATGCGACGGGGCCACCCGCGGGAACCCGGTGACGGCGGGACGGCCCAGGTACCCGCCCATGATCGTCGGACAGTGTCCGGGGCTTCGTCATGGCGTGAGGCACGTGCCCTGAACAGCAAAAAGGCCCTCCCGGGAGGAGGGCTCTCAGTGGCGCCCCCGGCAGGACTCGAACCTGCGGCCAAGCGCTTAGAAGGCGCCTGCTCTATCCACTGAGCTACGGGGGCCGGGTGTGGTGGCCTGTGTCCTGGTGCTGCCCGGGTGTGGGCTGATCCGTGACCTTGCCGGGGACAAGGATAGGGCTCCCGCGTCCTTGCCCTTGGTGCTTCCCCTCCGTGGCTCGATGTGGAGGTTCGGTGAAGCGGTCCTGATAATCGCAGGCAGGTACGAATCGTGCACCGCTTTTGGCCTCTCTGGCGCCGGGTGTTGTGCACTCGTTATGCCTGCGCCCCAGTCATCCCTTCCGCCCCCTGTGTCCTGTCGGCGCGCAGACATACCCATATGCTTCAGAAAGCCTCCAAAATTGGGCATTCTTCGCATGTGGTGACCTTGGACGTACGGCCTCAGCTGCTCGACGCACTCTCCGCCCTGCGCGACCGTGTCGCCGCCGCACGCTTCCCGCTGCCCCTGGCGGGGGCTCCACGCGCGCGTGCCAACCGCGACGAACTGCTCGCACAGCTCGACGACTATCTGGTTCCCCGGTTGAGAGACCCCGAAGCGCCCTTGCTGGCCGTGGTGGGCGGTTCCACCGGGGCCGGCAAGTCGACCCTGGTGAACTCCCTCGTGGGCCGCCGGGTCAGCGAGGCGGGGGTGCTGCGGCCGACCACGCGCACCCCGGTGCTCGTCTGCCACCCGGAGGACCATCACTGGTTCAGCGGGATGCGGGTGCTGCCCGACCTCACGCGCGTGTGGGTGCCCCATCAGGAGCCGGGCGACGACATGCACCCACCGGTCGAGCGCGGTGAACGGGTGCTGCGGATCGAGACCGCCGACACGATGCCCCCGGGCCTGGCCCTCCTGGACGCACCCGACGTCGACTCCCTGGTCGCCGACAACCGCGTCCTCGCCGCCGAACTCATCTGCGCCGCCGACATCTGGGTGATGGTCACGACGGCCGCCCGGTACGCCGACGCCGTCCCGTGGCACCTGCTGCGGACGGCGAAGGAGCACCGGGCGACCCTGGTCACCGTGCTCGACCGGGTGCCCCACCAGGTGGTGTCCGAGGTGTCACGGCAGTACGGCGCGCTGCTCGCCAAGGCCGGACTCGGCGACGTGCCCCGCTTCACCGTCCCCGAACTGCCCGAGTCCGCCTGGGGCGGCGGGCTCCTTCC
The DNA here is from genome assembly GCF_053611025.1 of Streptomyces sp. NPDC054842. Lineage (NCBI taxonomy): Bacteria > Bacillati > Actinomycetota > Actinomycetes > Kitasatosporales > Streptomycetaceae > Streptomyces > Streptomyces sp. NPDC054842. Next base: position 153,122 of record NZ_JBSGZN010000005.1, on the reverse strand, counting down.
GGCCACCGCCGTCGCGCCGCTGCGGACCTGGCTCACCCACCACGTCCAGGACCCGGCGGCCCGGCACGAGGCGATGGCCCGCACCGCCTACGGGGTCCTCGACTCGCTGAAGTCCCGGATGCCCGAACTGGCCGGTGCGGCCGCCGCCCAGTACGCCGCCGCCCTGCGGCTCACCGCGGCCGTGGACGGCGCCTACGACAGCGAGTACGCGCGTGTACGGGGGCGTCTGCAGTCCGGCGCCGTGCTCGCCGGGGACGCGCTGAAGCGGTGGCGTGCGTACCCGCTGGACTGCACCGCCGGCGAACTGCTCGACGCGCTCGTGGAGAGCCTCGCGGCCCTCGTGCTGTGCGCCGTCACCGCCGCCGACGAGCGGATCGACGAGGCCTGGCGCCGGGAACCGGCCGCGGGCGCGCCCGGGCTGACGGACCGTGATCCGACCCTGGAGAGCGCCGAGCACCGCATCGGGTTGGCCGTACGGCGCTGGCGGCGGGTCCTGGAGGAGTACGCGGAGGAGGAGGTCCGCGACCTCGACAAGAGCGTCGCGCCGGACGCCGAGGTGGTGGCCGCGCTGGTCGCCACCACGCTCCTGGGCGGCCGGCGGGCGCGGGCCGCGGGCGAGGGGCTCGCCGAACGGATCGGCGCGCACGGCGCCCTGCGGCTGCGGGACCGGGGCGGCCGCCTCCTCACCGACTACCTCGACAAGGCGCTCCACACCGAGCGGGAACGCCGCCTGGCGCCCCTCGACGCACTCGACGTCCACCCGGAACCCCAGGCCGAACTCATCGCCGCGCTGTCCGTACTGCAGAAGGAGAGGTGACCGCTGTGACCGCCGTCACTGACCGCACGGATCACGCCGACCGTCCCGGAGACGACCCCTCCGGGGACGGCACGTCAGAAAACGGCCTCCCCGGGGAAGTCCGTTCCGAGGCCGGGTCCCCGGCGGAGGCCGGCGGAGGCGAGCCTCCCGGTCGCGAGCCCGCCGGGGACGGGTCCGCCGGGAAGGCCCCCTCCGACGGCGTCCACGCGCGCGTGGAGCGCGAGGAGGGCAGCCCGCTGCTGACCCGCCCGGAGACGGACAGGCCCGCCGCGTCCCCGGACACGGGCGGCTCCGGCAGGACGATCAAGCCGATCAGGTTCATCACCAGGAGGGGCCGCGGCGACAAGGACGAGAAGGGCGGCAAGACAGCTGAGGACCGCTCCGACCCGGCCGCCGGTATGGAGTCCGGGCCCGCCTGGGACGACGGGCTGATCGCCCGCCGGGTGTCGGAGAGCGACACCCCGCAGGAGGCGCCGGCCGTCGAGATCCGGCCCTCCGTCCAGGCACCGCCCGAGCCTCTCGCGTACGACGGACCGCTGCGGTCGCGGCTCGACGCCCTGCGCGAGCTGGTCGGCCTCTCGCGCGCCCGGCTCGACAACAGGACGCTCGCGGAGGCGGGACGGGTCCTGGACGAGGCGGCGGCCCGCCGCAAACTCTCCGGGCAGCACACCGTGGTCGCCATCGCCGGCGCCACCGGCAGCGGCAAGTCACAGCTCTTCAACGCCCTCGCCGGGGTGGCCATCTCGGAGACCGGTGTGCGCAGGCCCACCACGGCGGCGCCCATCGCGTGCAGCTGGAGCGACGGCGCCGCCACGCTCATCGACCGGCTCGGCATCCCCGGGCGGCTGCGCCGGCGCCCGCTGCAGAGCCCGGAGGCCGAGTCGCAGCTGCGCGGGCTCGTCCTGGTGGACCTGCCCGACCACGACTCGGCCGCCGTTCAGCACCGGGAGCACGTGGACCGCATCCTGGCGCTCGTCGACGCGGTCATCTGGGTGGTCGACCCGGAGAAGTACGCGGACGCGGTGCTCCACGAGCGTTATCTGCGGCCCATGGCCGCGCACGCGGAGGTCACCTTCGTGGTCCTCAACCAGGTGGACCGGCTCCCCGGCGAGGCGGCCGACCAGGTCCTCGACGACCTGCGCCGGCTGCTCGACGAGGACGGCATCGCGCTGGGCGAGTACGGCGAGCCCGGCGCCACCGTCCTCGCGGTGTCCGGGCTGACCGGGGACGGGGTCGGCGAACTGCGCGAGGCGCTCGGCCAGTTCGTGGCCGAACGGGGCGCCGCGGCCCGGCGGATCGCCGCCGACCTGGACGTGGCCGCGGCCCGGCTGTGGCCCGTCTACGCCACCGGCAGGCGCGCCGGGCTCAGCGAGGAGGCGCGCGACGAGTTCGCCGACCGGCTGGCGGACGCGGTGGGCGCGACCGCCGCCGGGGACGCGGCCGAGCGCGCCTGGCTGCGCAACGCGAACCGCGCCTGCGGCACGCCCTGGCTGCGGCTGTGGCGGTGGTACCAGGACCGGCGCGAGCCCCCCACCGGGCGGCTGCCCGTGCGGGCGCCCGCGGACGAGGAGTGCACCGCACGCCAGCGCGTCGAGCAGGCGGTGCGTACGGTCGCCGAGAGGGCCGCGTACGGGCTTCCGGCCCCCTGGGCGCAGGCGGTGCGCGAGGCGGCCGCACGGGGCGCTCAGGGGCTCCCTGAGGCGCTCGACGAGCTGGCGGTGCGCGCCGGGGGGCCGCCTGGCCGGCCGCCCCGTCCCGGCTGGTGGCCCGTCGCCGTGTTCGCGCAGGCGTCGATGACGATCGTTCAGGTGGTCGGCGGCCTCTGGCTGCTGGGTCAGATCATCGGATTCATGTCGCCCAATCTCGGTGTGCCGGTGCTGCTGATGGTGGCGGGCATCGTCGGCGGTCCCGTCGTCGAGTGGAGCAGCAAACTGGCCGCGCGCGGTCCGGCCCGCAGGTACGGGCTGGAGGCGGAACGGCGACTGCGGGAGGCGGCGGCCGGGTGCGGACGGGCCCGGGTGCTCGATCCCGTGGCGGCGGAACTGCTGCGGTACCGCGAGGTGCGGGAGCAGTTCGGGAGGGTCGTGGGGACGCGGGCGTAGGCGTAGGCGGAGGCGGAGACGAAGGCGATCCGGGCGGGCGTGGAGGCGGGGGCGCCGTACGGGCCGGGCCTGTTCGGGGGCTGGGGACGCGTCCGTCGCCGGGGGACGCGTCCGGCAGGGAGTGCGTGGGGCAGGGAGCGCGGCCGGGGGCGGAAGGGCTCGTTCGGGTGGCGCCGTTGTCCACAATCGGCCGGTGGCCCACAGCTCTCAGCGGGCCCGGCCCGGCGGAGGCAGTCTGGATCCGCGGCGATCGCACCGACGCGGTCGCCGCGGCAGACGCAGCCGTACGGGCCGGGCCCGTACGGGTATCCGCCCGGCGCGGCAGCCGGGGTGAGGGAGGGGTTCGGGATGAACGAGACGATGGTGTGCGCGGTGGGGAACGTGGCGACGCAGCCCGTGTACCGGGAGCCGGCGTCGGGGGCGTCGGCGAGGTTCCGGCTGGCGGTGACGACTCGGTACTGGGACCGCGAGAAGAGCACGTGGACGGACGGGCACACCAACTTCTTCACGGTGTGGGCCAACCGGGCGCTCGCGACGAACGTGGGGGCGTCCCTCTCGGTGGGCGACCCGGTCATCGTGCAGGGCCGGCTGAAGGTGCGCACCGAGGTACGGGAGGGCCAGAGCTGGACGTCGGCGGACATCGACGCGGTGGCGGTCGGCCACGACCTGTCGCGGGGGACGTCGGCGTTCCGGCGTCCGTCCAGGGAGGCGGAGGCGGGGGCGGCCGCCGCGGCCCGGCCGGAACCCAACTGGGAGACGGAGCCCGGCAGTCGGAGCGGTGCGGCGGCCGAGGAGCAACCGGAACCTGCCGCGGTGACGTGATGTCAGGTGGGACCGGCTGACCGGTGGACGGCCCACCGGCGTCCGCTTTCCGTACGGTCCTGGTGGATTTGTCGATAAGCCCAGCTCACAGGGTTCTGCCAACCGATAACGATTCCGAGTCGGATCGGTTATCGGATCACATGACTGGGGAGAGCGGTGTGCCGTCTCCCTAGGATGCCGGGCATAGCTCATGGGGCTTCTGATTCTGCTGGTGGGACCGTTCCCCCACATCAACGGGTCCTGCTCGGAGGGGAATTCTGTGTTTTCTCGGTTCTCTGCGTCGTCCGCGCGAAGGCGGGGCGCCGCACGCCTCACCGCCGCGGCGTTCGTGTCGGGGCTGCTCGCCACGGGGGCGATGGCCACCGCCGGTGCGGCCGTCGCCGACGAGGCGCCGCAGGGTCAGGGCGGCGCGACCGCGACCATAGGCGGCCTGAAGACGTACGGCGACGCCGTGATCCACGACGGCGACGAGGACCTTCGGATCTCCGCGGGACTCTTCGAGATGTCCGTCGACAACGGCGGGATGCTGCAGACCTACTGCGTCGACCTGTACAACCCGACGCAGAAGGACGCCAAGTACCGGGAGACCCCCTGGAGCGGCACCTCGCTGAACGGCAACGCGGACGCGGGCAGGATCCGCTGGATCCTCCAGAACTCCTACCCGCAGGTCAACGATCTCGCGGCGCTGGCCCGCAAGGCCGGGACGAGCGGCCTCACCGAGCAGGACGCGGCGGCCGGCACCCAGGTGGCCATCTGGCGGTACTCGGACGGCGCCGACGTGGACGCGGTGAGCCCGCGGGCCGAGAAGCTCGCGGACTACCTCCACAAGAGCGCGCGCAACCTCGCGGAGCCGAAGGCATCGCTGGCTCTCGATCCGCCCGCGGTCTCCGGTCGCGCCGGCGAGAGGCTCGGCCCGGTGACGGTGCGCACCAACGCGGACAGCGTGACGGTGACACCGCCGGCGGACGCGGACGCCGCCGGGGTGAGGGTCGTCGACCAGGACGGGAAGCCGGTCACCTCGGCCGGGAACGGCAGCCGGCTCTACTTCGACGTGCCGGAGGACACGCCGGACGGGTACGCGGCCGTGGACGTGCAGGCGTCGACGACCGTGCCGGTCGGCCGTGCCTTCACCTCCGACACCCGGAGCCAGACGCAGATACTCGCGGGGTCGAGCGAGTCCACGGTCTCCGCGACGGCCGGCGCCAACTGGGCGGAGAAGGGCGCGATACCCGCCCTGTCCGCCGAGAAGAACTGCGCCGAGGGCGGTGTGGACATCACGGCCGCCAACGAGGGCGACGAGGCGTTCACCTTCGAGCTGATGGGGCTGGAGCACACCATCGAGGCGGGGGCCTCGCAGACGGTGACGATCCCGCTCCAGGAGGACCAGGCCTACGACTTCACGATCAAGGGGCCGAACGGCTTCGAGAAGCGGTTCACGGGCGTGCTCGACTGCGAGACCGAGGGTGGCGCCGGCGGCGACGCGACCCAGACGCTCAGTGAGCCGAGCCCGGCGACCGCGGGCGGCAGTACGACCACCGGGGGAACGGACCTCGCCGCGACCGGCAGCTCCGGCGCCACTCCGATGATCGCGGGCACCGCCATCGGCCTCCTGGTGATCGGCGGGACGGCTTTGCTGCTCCTCCGCAAGAAGACGCCCGCGCAGGACTGAGCGGGCGCGGGGCGAGCGTGCGCGGGGCTGAGCGTGTACGCAGGGATGAGCGTGTACGCAGGGATGAGCGTGCGCGAGGCTGAGCACACGGCACCTTGACACCTGGACAGTGAGACGGGCCCCGGGCTGCGAGTGGGGATGAGCCGCCCGGCCGGTCGGACACCGGCATCGGATCCAGATGCGGGTGGGATGCGATGTGCGGGTCGGGACAGGTGGGGGACCTGCGGCCCTCCCCGCCCATGTGATCCCCGCCCCTGCGCTCCGCGCCCATGCGGCCGACGTCCCCACGAGGCCGATGTCCCCACGTGGCCACCGCTCCACCCAGAGCGTGGTCAAGCCCCCGGCCCGCGAGAGCCTCGCCGGCGGGGGCTTGTGCTGATGGAGCTACGGCTCCTTCCCTTGCCTCACGTGCTGGCTGCTACCTGTTGTGACCACCTGGGGCGTGGCCCGCCGGGTTCTGGTTCTCGGTCTCCTGCGTCAGCGCCCCGCCCGTGCAAGTGGGCTGCTGCCCGCCGGGCTCGTGCCCGCTCGGGTTGGTACAGGAGATGTCGACCGGTTCGATCTTGGCGTCGGCCACTCCGGCGGCGCCGAGGCCCAGTGTGAACGCCGCGGCCACCGCTGCGAACCCCGCTCCGAGCCTCTTGGTCGTCGTGCTGCTGGTCATGATCGCTCAGCTTCCAGACTGTCTCTCGTGCTGTGCGGCAGAGCGTTGCGGACTGTCGCTTGTCCTCGCCCCACGCTTCTCGGACACCTCACAGGTGTCAAGAACTATCGAAAACTGTGACGAAAGAGGACACAATGCCGACGACAATGGGCGGGCGGTCGGCTGATCGGACAGGGAACACCCTCCGGGAGGCGCGCGTCACAGGCCCCCGATGAGACTGGTTTCCATCCAGGGGTGGCCGTCAGGCAAGATGGGGTGTATCTGCCCACTGCCGATTTCAAGCGTCCGGACGGTTTCTCTTGGCTGAGTTCATTTACACCATGCGCAAGGCGCGCAAGGCGCACGGCGACAAGGTGATTCTCGACGACGTCACCCTGAGCTTCCTGCCCGGAGCGAAGATCGGTGTGGTCGGCCCGAACGGCGCCGGTAAGTCCACCGTTCTGAAGATCATGGCCGGCCTGGAGCAGCCGTCGAACGGCGACGCCTTCCTGTCGCCGGGCTACTCGGTCGGCATGCTCCTCCAGGAGCCGCCGCTGGACGAGTCGAAGACGGTCCTGCAGAACGTGCAGGACGGCGCCGCCGAGATCATGGGCAAGCTCCACCGCTTCAACGAGGTCGCCGAGCTGATGGCGACCGACTACTCGGACGCGCTCATGGAGGAGATGGGCAAGCTCCAGGACGACCTCGACCACGCCAACGCGTGGGACCTGGACACCCAGCTCGAGCAGGCCATGGACGCCCTGGGCTGCCCGCCCGGCGACTGGCCCGTCACCAACCTCTCCGGTGGTGAGCGCCGCCGCGTCGCGCTGTGCAAGCTGCTCCTCGAAGCCCCCGACCTGCTGCTCCTCGACGAGCCCACCAACCACCTGGACGCCGAGTCCGTGCAGTGGCTGGAGCAGCACCTCGCGAAGTACCCCGGCACCGTCGTCGCCGTCACCCACGACCGGTACTTCCTCGACAACGTGGCCGAGTGGATCCTCGAACTGGACCGCGGCCGCGCGCACCCCTACGAGGGCAACTACTCCACCTACCTCGACAAGAAGGCCTCCCGACTCAAGGTCGAGGGCCAGAAGGACGCCAAGCGCGCCAAGCGGCTCAAGGAAGAGCTCGAGTGGGTGCGGTCCAACGCCAAGGGCCGGCAGGCCAAGTCCAAGGCGCGCCTGTCCCGCTACGAGGAGATGGCCGCCGAGGCGGACAAGATGCGGAAGCTGGACTTCGAGGAGATCCAGATCCCGCCGGGCCCGCGTCTGGGCAGCATCGTGGTCGAGGTCAACAACCTCAGCAAGGCATTCGGCGACAAGGTCCTCATCGACGACCTCTCCTTCACGCTGCCGCGCAACGGCATCGTGGGCGTCATCGGCCCGAACGGCGCGGGCAAGACCACGCTGTTCAAGATGATCCAGGGCCTGGAGACGCCGGACTCCGGCACCATCAAGGTCGGCGACACGGTCAAGATCTCGTACGTCGACCAGAGCCGCGAGAACATCGACCCGAAGAAGTCGCTGTGGGCGGTCGTCTCCGACGAGCTGGACTACATCAACGTCGGCCAGGTCGAGATGCCGTCGCGCGCCTACGTCTCCGCCTTCGGCTTCAAGGGCCCGGACCAGCAGAAGCCGGCCGGCGTCCTCTCCGGTGGTGAGCGCAACCGCCTGAACCTGGCGCTGACCCTCAAGCAGGGCGGCAACCTGCTGCTCCTCGACGAACCGACCAACGACCTCGACGTGGAGACGCTCTCCTCCCTGGAGAACGCGCTGCTCGAGTTCCCCGGTGCGGCTGTGGTCGTCTCCCACGACCGGTGGTTCCTGGACCGGGTGGCGACGCACATCCTCGCGTACGAGGGCGACTCCAAGTGGTTCTGGTTCGAGGGCAACTTCGAGTCGTACGAGAAGAACAAGGTCGAGCGGCTCGGCCCGGACGCGGCCCGTCCGCACCGCGCCACCTACAAGAAGCTGACGCGGGGCTGATCTTGCGGCACATCTACCGCTGCCCGCTGCGCTGGGCGGACATGGACGCGTACGGCCACGTCAACAACGTGGTCTTCCTCCGCTACTTGGAGGAAGCGCGTATCGACTTCCTGTTCCGGCCGGACAAGGATTTCCAGCAGGGGTCCGTGGTGGCGCGCCATGAGATCGACTACAAGCGCCAGCTCGTCCACCGGCACGCGCCGGTGGACATCGAGCTCTGGGTGACGCAGATAAGGGCGGCGTCGTTCACGCTCGCCTACGAGGTCAAGGACCCGGACCAGGTGTACGTCCGGGCCCAGACGGTCATAGTGCCGTTCGACTTCGAGGCGCAGCGCCCGCGCCGCATCACGGAGGAGGAGCGGGAGTTCCTGATGGAGTACCAGGACGACCGCTCCGAGGCCGTCGCGGCATGACGGTCCTGCATCTGGCCGACGAGGGGGAGGCGGCGGACCTCGCCGCCTTCCTGGCCAGGCTGATCCACTACGACCGCGCCGCCGCGGTGCGCCTCCAGGTGTCCGGCACCGCACTCGCGGTGTTCGGACGGCCGCCGTCCTTCGAGGTCCTGGCCGTCCGGGCGGCGCGGCTCGCCAAGCCGTACGAGAGCGGGCTCGACGACTCGCTGGACGTGACCGTCTCCGCGGGTGAGTTCCTGGAGTCGCTCGACGACACGGCGGCCACCGTCACCGTGCCGGCCGCCGTCACCGGACCGCCCTGGGCCGGGCTGCTGCCGCCCCGCGGCGGTTGGCGGCGGGAGCCCGGGCTTCCGGAACCGGCCGCGGTGCGTGCGACGGTCGCCGAGGCGGTCGCCGAATTCCGGTCGCGCACGCAGGAGTTGGCGGCCGACCGGCGGACGCGCGCCGAACTCGACAGGATCGGGCGGGAGATCTGGTCCCGGCCGGTCGGCGACACCGGACTTCCGGTGCGGGCGGCGCACGCCGCGCAGGCACTCGGGTTCCTGCGTCCCGCGCGCGCGGCGGCGCCGGACGAGGAGCCGCTGGGACTGTACTCGTCGGGGGCGTGGCTCAGGCTGCGCACGCCGTACGGCTCGATAGCCGTACGCAGGGCGGGACTTGGCGCGCTGGACGTCAGCGTCCGCTGACCGCGCTGGACCGACGTCAGCGTCCGCTGACCGTCCCCTCCGTACCCGGCCAAGGTCCTACCGGTGGCCGGTGGCCGGTGGCCGGTGGCCGGTGGCCGGGGTACGGGGATCGGGACGCGCGGTGGGTCAGCCGGCGGTGTTGACCATCGAGGCCGCCGCGTACGTGAGGTAGTTCCACAGCGTGTGCTCGTGCTCCTCGGAGAGGCCGAGCTCCTCCACGGCGACGCGCATGTGCCGGAGCCAGGCGTCGTGCGCGGCCCGGTCGACGGTGAAGGGCGCGTGGCGCATCCGCAGCCGGGGGTGGCCGCGGTTCTCGCTGTACGTCGTCGGGCCGCCCCAGTACTGGATCAGGAACAGCGTGAGACGGTCCTCGGCGGGGCCCAGGTCCTCCTCGGGGTACATCGGCCGCAGCAGCGGGTCCTCGGCGACGCCCTCGTAGAAACGGTGCACGAGGCGGCGGAAGGTCTCCTCGCCGCCGACCTGCTCGTAGAAGGTCTGCTCCTGAAGCGTGCCGCGCCGGATCTCATTCACCCGTCCATCGTCTCAGACGCGCCGACGGAGGACTCAAGACCTAGGTCCCCCGGTACCGGACGGGTGCTTCGGGCCGGTGAGGGGCCGCCCAAGTGCGGACCGGAGGGCTCCGGTACTCGCGCCGGGAGCCGTCCGGCAGCACAGTGGAGGTATGGGTGCCCACGCTCTCGACCACGGCCTGGACGACCTCGCCGCGTCCGCGCGGGCGGCGCTGGTGCGGGAGATCGAGGCGAGCGGGGCCTGGGCCGCGGACCCGGTGTGGCGGGAGGCCTTCGAGGCGGTCCCGCGGCACCTGTTCGTGCCGTACTACTACGTCGGCGTCCTGGGCGGCTACGAGCGGATGTGGGGGGAGGACCCCGACCGGCGGAAACGGGAGCGCTGGCTGCGCGGGGCGTACGCCGACGCACCGCTGGCGACGCGGGTGCGGGACGGGGAGCTGGTCTCCTCCAGCAGCCAGCCCTCGCTGATGGCGAAGATGCTGACCGAGCTGGCCGTACGGGACGGGCACACCGTGCTGGAGATCGGCGCCGGGACCGGGTACAACGCGGCGCTGCTCTCGCACCGGCTGGGCGACGACCTCGTCACCACCGTCGACCTCGACCCGGAGATCACGGACTCGGCCCGGGGGCATCTGGCCACCGCCGGCCACCACCCGGCCGTCGTCACCGGCGACGGAGCCCGCGGGGTCCCGGAGCGCGCGCCCTTCGACCGGATCATCGCGACCTGCACACTGACCTCGATCCCGCGGGCCTGGCTCCCGCAGTGCGGCCCGGGTGCCCGCATCCTGGCGCCGCTGGCCACCGGCCTGATCGCCCTGCGGGTACGGGACGGCGGGCACGCCGAGGGGCACTTCCTGCACACGCCCGCCTTCTTCGTACCGCTGCGCGGGGACACCCCGCCCGAGCCGGAGCCGCCGCAGCTCGACGGGCTGCCGCACCGGGCCAGGACGGACGACCTGTTCCGGTTCCTGCTGACGCTGACGGCGGGCCGTCTCGACCCGTACGAGGCGTACGTCCTGTGGGAGCGCGAGCACCAGCCGACGCGGGAGCGGTACGGCGTGACGGTCAGCGGCGCGGACGCCTGGGCGTGGCTGGACGACCCTGCGGGGCCCTACGCCTGGTCACTGCGCTGACCCGCGCCCGTACGAGCCCGGGCCGGGCCGCCGTACGAGCCCCGAGCCCAGGCCGGCTGTCGTACGAGCCCCCGCCGGCCACCGCACGAGCCCCGTAGGCCACCGTACGAGCCTCGTCGGCCGCCCAGGAGGCTTCCCGGAGGTTGGGGAGGCCCCCGTCAGCCCCGGCGGATGGTGATCGTCGTCCAGGCGCCCACGTGGACGCGGTCGCCGTCCTGGAGCGGTACGGGCACGAAGGGCTGGATGGGCTCCTCGCCGCCGTTGACCGTCGTCCCGTTCGTGGAGTTCTGGTCGACGACCGCCCAGCTGCCGTCCGGCTGCTGGACGAGGACCGCGTGCTGGTGCGAGACGCCCGGGTCCTCCGGCGGCACCGACAGGTCGATGTCGGGGGTGTCGCCGGTGGAGTGGCGGCGGCGGCCGATGGTGAGCTGGTTGCCGGTGAGCGGGCGCTGCTGCTCGGGCGAGTACGCGGGCAGGTTGAGACCCGCGGCCTCGGGACCGGAGCGCTGCATCATCGCCATGAAGTACGCGCGGTCGGGACCGATCGTCGCGGTCCAGGTCAGCGGCTGCTGCTGGTAGCCGCCGCCCGGGCCGGGAGGCGCCTGGGTCGCGCCGGGCTGCGGGAAGCCGTAGCCGCCCTGTTGCCGGCCCTGGTCGGGACCGCCCTGGCCGCCCTGGCCGCCGGAGGGCGGAGGCAGCACCCAGTCGTCGTCGCCCCCGAAGGCGGGACCACCGGACTGCGGCTGGCCCTGCGGCTGCTGCCGCTCGCCGGGGAAGGCGGGCGGTGCCGTCTGGCTCTGCTGCTGGAACGCGGGCGGAGCCGTCTGGCTCTGCTGCTGGAACGCCTGCGGGGCGCCGGGACCGCCGGACGGCGGGCCGGACTGCTGCGGGACCGGCCGCGCGGGGTCGCCCGGGAAGCCGGGCTGGGCCGGCCGGGAGGGCTCACCCGGGAAACCGGGCTGGGCGGGCCGGGAGGGCTCGCCGGGGAAGCCGGGCCGGTCCGGACGTGCGGGGTCGCCGAAGGCGGAGGGGCCCGACGGCTCCTGGCCGAAGGGCGGGATCGGCTCGGCGGGGCGGTTCATCTGCGAGGGACGCGAGCTCTGGTAGTCGTACGCGTCACCGCCGCCACCGTAGGACGGGCCGGGCTGCGGCTGGAAGCGCTGTGCGGGACCGGGGCCGGGACCGCCCGGTGCCCCGGAGGACGGCGCGGGCGGGCGCGGCGCGGCCGGGGTGTACGAGGTCGCGGTGTTGGTGAGGAAGTTCCACCGGCACTCCTCGCAGAAGGGCGCGCCGCCCTCGCGGGGCGTGCGGCACTGCGGGCAGAGCTGCGGCTCGTGCTCGGGCACGGCGGAGAAGGGACCGCCGCCGGGACCGCCGCCGGGTCGGCCGCCCGCGCCGGGCGGCGGGGGCGAGCCGGGCGGCGGGTAGCCGTAACCGGCGGGCGGCGGGGGAGGAGGCGGGGGCACGGCACCGGCCATGCGGTGACCGCAGACCTCGCACCAGTCGTCGGAACCCGACTGGTGTCCGTTCGGGCAGGTCGGCATGTCGGCGCTTCCCCCTCTCCTTTTCCGGCCGGTTCGGCCGGGTTTCTCCGGTCCCCTTCAGGGGCCGGGCTCGCTACTTCTTTACACGAACAGTCTTTGTGGACCGGGTCTCGAGAGTCATCTCGTCCGCCTCTTCGACCCGCGCCTTCAATCGCACAGTACCCGCCGCCGCGTCGACGACGTCCACCACCTTCGCAAGCAGTTTCGCAGTATCGGCGTTGCCGGACGCACTGGCGAGCTGGACGGCACGGCCCAGCTTGGCCGTCGCCCCGTCGACATCCCCCGCTTTGCGCGCATCCAGTCCCTGCTGGATGACTTGTGCCAGTTCGGCCTGTCCTGTGTAGTGCGCGACCTGGGGGTTGATCGACGTCGACGCCACCATGTCCTCGGTCCACACGGCCCGTACGAGACCCTGCGCGCCGAGGTTCTGCGCGCTGCCGTCGCTCTGCGGGATCACCAGGGAGACGCGGGCGGCCAGCATCTCCTGGCCGATGCCCGCGGAGGGGACCTGCACGCACACGTGGTAGTCGCGGGACTCGTCCCCCCAGGAGCCGGTGGGATAGTCGCCGGCGCGCGGGCCGGCCTCGGTGCGACGGTGCGTCAGTTCCTCGACGGTGGGCGCCACTTGCTTGACGAACTTGATCTCCGTGCCGACGGGCGTCCACAGGCGGAGCGCGACGTCCGCGACCTCCTTGCCCATGGCCGTCTCCATCATCTGCGTGAAGTCGGCGGACAGGGCCGCGGGGTCGGCGACGATGTCGGCGGTGCCCAGCAGCGCGGAGGCGATTCCCGTGACCTCCTTGACCTCCCAGTCCGTGCCGACTCCCCGGGCGTCGCAGGTGAACCGGCCCGCGCAGGAGTCCAGGGCGGCCTTCAGGTCCTCCGGTGACTCGTGTTCGTTGCGCCCGTCGGTGAGCAGGATGCCGTGCCGGATCGACACGTCGGCCGAGGACAGCAGGCGGTCGGCGAGGCGCAGCCAGGTGCCGATCGCTGTCCCGCCGCCGGCGCTGAGCCTGCGCAGCGCCTGCTTGGCCTGCTCGCGGGTCCGGGTGTCCGCCACCGCGAGCCCGCCGTTTCCGGGGTAGACCTCCTGGGCGGCGTGTGTGCCGGAGATCACGGTGAAGTGGACGCCGTCGCGGACCGCGTCGATCGCGGCGGCCGTCGCCTCACGCGCGCCGCGCATCTTGGCCGGCGGGTAGTCCATCGAGCCCGAGCAGTCGACCATGATCGCCACGGCGGCGTCGGGGGCCTGTCCGGCCGCGTACAGGTGCGGGGCCGCGACCGCGCTGCCGACGGTGCCGCCGCCGGTCGCGCTCACCGTCACGATCGCGTTGACCTCGCGGCCGCCCTCCGGCAGGTATTCGTTCTGGTACACGTCCACCGAGAACCGCGGCACATTCGACTTCGAGAAATTGGCCATGCCTTCTCTGCTCCCCCCAGGCGTCCCGCGCCGCCGCTTCCCGCGGCGGGCGGAACCAAGACGATATGCGGACCGGTCCCCTCCGGTCCGAGGCCGTTCCCGTTCCCGTGCTGTGGCCTCAGGCCGATCCTGCCCCCTGAGAGGGCGCGGGGAACGGCAGGACGGCCACTGTTACGTTGTCGTGGCCCCCGCCGTCCAGGGCGTGACCGACCAGCACCCGCGCGCTGTGCAGGGGCCGGGCCGCCGCGTCGGGGGGTACCACCTCGGCCATGTGTTCGGCGGCCTCGGCGTAGTTCCACAGTCCGTCGGTGCAGACCACCACCACGCCCGGGCGGTCGGGCTTGAACGAGGCGGTGTGCGGCTCCAGTTCGTAGGCGTCCGCGCCGAGCCAGCCCGTGATGGCGTGGGCACGCTCGTCGGCGTAGGCCTCGGCCTCGTTCATCAGGCCCGCGGCGACCATCTGCGCCGCCCACGAGTCGTCCTCGGTGAGCCGGGCCGGCGGTGAACTCCGGTCGACCGGCACCCAGTAGGCGCGGCTGTCGCCGACCCAGCCGACGGTCAGCAGACTGCTGGTGACGACGGCGCCGACCAGGGTGCAGGCCGGGGCGTTCTGGTGCGGGGTGTGCTCGCGGGCCGGACCGGGGTCCTCCGCGAGGGCGTTGACGGCGTGCGAGGCCGCGACGATCGCCTCGTGCATCGCCTGCTGCGGGTGCGTGCCGAGCGGCAGCGACTCCAGCAGCGCCTCGCCCGCGGCCCGGGAGGCGGCGAGGGACGCCTCGTCCGGGCGGGTCGCCGAGGAGACGCCGTCGCAGACGATCGCGACGACGGCGGGCGAACCGTCGGGCAGCGCGGTCGAGGAGAGCGTGAACGCGTCCTCGTTGCGGTGGTGGCGCAGCCCGCGGTCGCTCACGGCGGCGACCGCGGCGAGCTCCTGCTCCATGTGGTCGCGCTCGCGCGGCTGGGCGTGTCCGCAGTTCTCGCAGTAGCCGTCCCGGTCGACGTGGCCCGCGCGGCAGGCCACGCAGAGCTTGGTGCCGGCGGGCGGCGTCCCGAGGTCGGCGGTGCGCGGATCGGCGGGCGCCGATCCGGGCGGGGCCAGCGGGTACTCGTCCGGCTCCACGGGCCTGTCGAACCGCACTCCGGCGGCGGACTCGCCCCCGGCGTCCGGCTGTTCGGCGCCCGGCGCGGCGGCGGGGTGCCCCGGGGCCGGGGCGGGCGAGGGCACGGCACCGAAGGCGGCGGGCGGCCGCGCGCCGGGAGGCGCCGCGGGACCGGGACCGGACGGCGGACCGGCGGGCGGGTGGGCGGCCGGGAGTTCCGCGCCGCCGGAGTCCGTGCCGGGGATGTCCGTCGGCAGGTGGACCGGGGCGGGCGCGCCGGCACTGCCCCGCTCGGGGGCGTCGGGCCAGTCCACGGACGAGACCTCCGAAGGGGGGCGTGGCGCCGCGCCGTT
Organism: Streptomyces sp. NPDC054842; assembly: GCF_053611025.1. NCBI lineage: Bacteria > Bacillati > Actinomycetota > Actinomycetes > Kitasatosporales > Streptomycetaceae > Streptomyces > Streptomyces sp. NPDC054842. The sequence continues at coordinate 137,905 of NZ_JBSGZN010000005.1, read as the reverse complement.
CATCGTGATCGTGGGGGTGTCCTGGGGCGGTGCGGGCACCGCCGACAGGTCGAACCCGCACGCACCGCAGAAACGGTCCCCCGACTCCAGGGGCTCCTCGCAACTGGGGCACCTCGAAAGAGCCGTCGGCTGGGGCATCTGGGACATCCTCACACCCACGTCCGGGGGCGGTAACGGTTGGCACGTTCCACCAGGTCGATCCTCTCCTCGCCGCCCTGCGCGAGTCTGGCGAGCATCCGGTACGAACGCTCGAGACCGAAGCGGAGGCCTCGCTCGTCCAGCTCGCTGCCCAGCAGCGCACGTCCGCCCCCGGCCGGAGCGGAACCTCGGCTACCGGAGAGTACCCAGTCCAGCGCACAGCCCAGGACCTCTGTGGACAACTGCTCGCGTCGCACGGCGTCCAGACCGTAGCCGTCCAGCGCCTCCACCTGCCCTGCGGCGGCGGTCAGTTCGTCCAGGAAGCCCGGCGCGGCGGCCTCCTCGGCCGTCCGGTGCCGCAGCCGCGCCCGTACGGCCGCGACCCGCGCCGCCGTGTAGTGGATCGACGACTCCGGCACCGACTCCAGGGTCAGCACCGCGCCCCGCCGGTCGCCCGCCGCGAGCTGGACCCGCGCCAGGCCGAACGCCGCGCTCACGTAGCTCGGGTCGGTCGTCCACACCAGGCGGTAGTACTCCGCCGCGTTGTCCAGCTGGCCGAGCACCTCCGCGCAGACGCCCAGGGCCAGCTTGGGGGCGGGCTCGCCGGGGAACGCGTCGTAGACCGCGTCGAAGGACAGCGCCGCACCCTCGTGGTCCCCGGTCGCCAGCGCGGCCACGCCCCGGTACCAGACCACCCGCCAGTCGTCGGGCCGCTGCTCCTCCAGCTTCCGCAGGACCTCCAGCGCCGTGTACGCGTCGCCGCTCTCCAGGCGGGCCCGGAGCTGCCGCAGGTGCGTCTCCACGGACTCGCTGGGCGCCGCCGCGAGCGCCGTGATCAGCTCCGCGGGCGCGGACGTCAGCAGACCCGCCAGGAAACCGGCGTTCGGGTCGCCCGGGTCGACGCGCGGGACGGGCAGCGCGAGCGCGGTGGTGGCCGTGTTCAGCGGCTTGACCAGGGACGTCCCGGGGCGCGGGGGCGGCGGCGGGGTGCCGTTGGACCTCGGGCGGGGCAGGGCGGGCAGCTTCCCGCCCCGTACGGGCACGGCGCGCGCCCCCAGCCGGGAGACGTCACCGTCCAGCCTCACGAACAACTCCGTGTCCGTGACCTTGACCTCGGGCCCGAACAGCGTGGACAGCGAGGGACGCGGACGGCCCGTCTGCAGGGCCACGACCTCGCGCAGGACGCCGGTCAGCTGCTCCGACATCTCCTCCGCGGAGGCGAAGCGGCGGACGGGATCGGGGTCGGTGGCCCGCACCAGCAGCCGGTAGAAGGACTCGTACTGCCGGAACACCTCGATGGTGTCCGGGTCGGGCAGCGAGTCCACGAAGACGTTCGTGTAGCCCTGGAAGTCGAAGCTGAGCACCGCCAGGGTGCGCGCGACCGTGTAGAGGTCGGAGGCGACGGAGGGGCCGGTGTCGGCGACCTCCGGGGCCTGGTAGCCGACCGTGCCGTAGATGGCCGACTCGTCGTCGTCCATCCTGCGCACCGCGCCCATGTCGATCAGCTTGAGCTGGTCCTCGGTCTGGATCGCGTTGTCGACCTTGAAGTCGCAGTACAGGAGGTTGCGGCTGTGCAGGTGCCCGAGCGCCTCCAGGGCCTCGATGCCGTACGCGCAGGCCTGCTCCACCGGCAGCGGGTCCCGCTTGCCGTCCGCCGTCCGCCGCCCGTTGGCGATCTCCTTGAGGGACTTGCCGCCCACGTACTCCATGACGATGTAGCCGTCGAGGGAGCCGGTGCGCTGGTCCAGGTGCTCGACGAAGTTGTAGATGCGCACGATGTTGGCGTGCTCGATCTCGGCGAGGAAGCGGCGCTCGGAGATCGCGGCCGCCATCGCGTCCTGGTCCCCGGTGTCCAGAAGGCCCTTGAGGACCACCCAGCGGTCGGAGACGGCACGGTCGACGGCGAGGTACACCCAGCCGAGCCCGCCGTGCGCCAGACAGCCCGCGACCTCGTACTGGCCGTGCACGATGTCGCCCGCGTGCAGCTTCGGCACGAACGAGTACGGGTGGCCGCACTTGGTGCAGAAGCCCTCCGTGCGCCCGGGCCGGTCCCCGCGCGAACGCCCCACCGGGGCACCGCAGTCGGAGCGCGAGCAGAACCGCTTGCGCTCGGGCACCTCCGGGTTCTCCAGGACCATCTCGCGCGGGTCGGGCCGCGGCACCCCCGGCACCTGCACCAGGCCGGCGCCGAGCCGGCCGCGGCTGGAGGACCCCGTCGTCGAGCCGGAGCTGCGCACCGACACCGACCGCGAGCCCGAACTCCCCGACAGGGAGCGCGACAGACGGCCCGAGACCGAGCGCCGGGACTGCGAGGACCGCGACGACGCCCGTGAACTGGCCCGCGAACTGCTGCCCCGGGAGCCGCGCGAGCCCCCGCCCGCCGTGATCCCGGTCGGCTGCGAACCCACCATGCCGTCCGAGGAGACCACCGGCGCCAGACCGCACGTGTCGCAGTACAGCTCCCCGCCGCCCATGTCCTCGTACGACCCCGGGCAGCCGGGGCGCTGGCACTCCCGCGCCCGGCTCACGGACTGCTCACTCACGCTGCCTCACCCCTGCCCCTCACGTGCCGGGCCTCCTCTGGTCGGCCGGCTCACCGGCGCCGTCCTGCCCGGGCGCCCGCGGGCTCAGCAGCTCGGACGCCGCGCGCTGGTAGCGCAGCACCGCCTCCTCCGCGACCCGCAGATCGCAGGGCGCGCTCCACAGCATGCGGCGCGCCGCGTCGTAGCGCTCGATGAGGAACGGGTCCTCCGCGAGACCGTGCCGGGCGACCTTCGCCTTGTACGCGTCGAGCCGGCCGCGCAGTTCCGCGCGGACCGCGAGCGGCGCGGTGACGGCCGTCAACGACTCACGGGCGCGCAGCAGTTCGTCCTCCGCCTTCTGCTCCAGCGACTCCAGGAGCGGGGAGAGCCGGTGCCACTGGGCGTGCCTGCGGTACTCGGCGGCGGCCGCCAGCTGCTCGTGCAGCGCGGTCGGCGGGCCGCTCACCGCGGGCACCTCCGACGCCGCGATCTTCGCCAGCACCTCGCCGCGGGCGGACCGGGCCTCCGCCAGGGTGCGGTCCGCGCGCGAGAGCACGTCCCGCAGCCGTACGAGCCGCGCCTCCGCGTCCTGCCGCACGGTGAGCACCGCGTCGATCTCCCGGCGCACGTCCTCCAGGGCGCGCGCCTCGCGGTCGTACGCGGTCGTGTCCGGCCGGCCGCCGCCGGGCGCCGAACTGCCCTGTGCGGGCAGCCAGAAGGCCAGCGGGTCGGAGATCACCCGCTCCCGCATCGACGTCAGCGTGCGCGTGATCCGCTCCAGGTCGTCGCCCGAGGGGTGCTCGCCGGGGCGTACGCCGACCGAGTGCGCCAGCCGGCGGGTGCGCTGGAGCTCCGCGGCCAGTAAATCGATCCGGGCCGGCAGCGCGGACCAGACGGCGTCCGCCGCCACGACCATGTCGAGGGAGGCCGCGTACAGCTCGTTCATCCGCTCCACGAGGGCGACCAGCGAGAACCGTTCGCTGAGCTTGCCCGATCCGGCGAGCGTGGGCGCGTTGGCCGTGGCGCTGCCGGCGACGGTGACGCTCTCGCCGCGCAGCAACTCCGTCAGCTCGGCCAGGTCCTCACGGCTCGACCAGCGCCGGCGCGCACGGATGCCGCGTGCCGCGCGCAGGGCGTCCGCGTACGCGTCGAAGTACGCCCACAGCAGGGTGATCGACGCCTCGGTGGCCGTCCAGCGCTCCTGGGTGACGCCCGTGAGCTCGGCGCCTTCGAGGAGTCTGCGGCCCGCGTGGTCCTGGAGGGCGAGGAGGGAGGTCTCGATGGCCTCGTGCTCCGCGCCGAGCCGCGCCAGCGCACGGTCCACCTCGTCCCGGTCCATCACCGGCCCGGGGGGCCCCGTGACGCCCATCGATCACCTCTCGCTCTCGGTTGCTGCCTGTCGCCGGTCGGGGGCCGTCACCTGTAGTGGGCCACCGGCGGCTTCGACGACGGCGACTTCTCGGGCAGGGTGGCGGACAGCCAGGTGTCGTAGGACGCCTGCCAGCCGCTCTTGCGGTAGTCCTCGATGACCTGGTTGACCCGGCGCACCAGGTCCTCGGCGTCCTTGTTCATCGCCACACCGTAGTACTCGGTGGTGAAGGTGCTGCCCTTGAGCTCGACCGTCGGGTCCTGCGCGGCCTGGCTCGCGGCGAGTGCGCCGTCGGTCACCACCGCGTCCACCTCGCCGAGCTGGAGCCGTACCAGGCAGTCGAGTTGGTTCGGGACGACGGTCCGCAGGTCGACGGACGCGGGCAGTCTGCCCGCGTCCTGGTCCTTGTCCAGGGTCTCGAAGGCGGTGGAACCGTCCGCCGTGCAGATGCGCTTGCCGGCGAGGGTCTTGTCGTAGCCCTCGATGGCCGACTTCTTGGGGGCGAGCACCTGCTGACCGGTCATGAAGTACGGCGCGGAGAAGGCGACGTCCTTCATGCGCGTGCAGGAGATCGTCATCGTGCGCACCACCATGTCGACCCGCCCCTCCTGGATGGCCGGGATGCGCTCGTTGGTGGGTATGGCCTTGAAGCGGATCTTGTTCGGGTCGCCGAGGATCGCCTCGGCGATCCGCCGCGCGAGGTCGATGTCAAAGCCCTCCAGCTCGACCTTGTCCTTGGTGCTGTTCGGGTCCCGGTAGCCCCAGCGGTAGCTGTTCTGGTCGACGCCGACCGTCAGGTAGTCGCGCTCCTTGATGGCCTTGACCGTGGCGCCGCTCTCGTCGCCGGACGGGGAGGGGCTCAGGTCCTGCGGGTCGGTGCAGTCCTCGGCCCTGGTCTGGCGGCCGTCGGCGACGCCCCGGCCGCCGATGCCGGTGCTGCCGTCCCCGCGCGCGTCGGTCAGCGGGAGCAGCAGCGCGAGAGCCGCGGTGAGGGCGCAGGCGAGCGCCATCGCGCCCACTCCGCCCCAGCCCCGCAGGCTCGCCCTCAGCCGTCGTACGGTCATGGCCGCTCCTCCTCTCACCGGTACTCCGACAGCCTGCGCCCGATGCCGAGCACCGCTCCCGCCGCGCCGAGCACCGCGAGGACGGCCGCACCGAGGGGCAGGCCGGTCATCGCGCCGAGCCCGTCACCCGCCGCCTGCCGGAACTCCCGCTCCTCGTGCCGCAGCGCCAGGTCCAGATTGTCGTCGACGCCGTCGAAGCACTCGCCGGTCGGCTTCTGCGCCGCGGTGCCGATGATCCGGTCGAGGGCGCCCTGGTAGTCGCCCGCGTCGTCGGCCCGGCGGGCCTCCAGATGGCGGGACTTCCACACCTTCATGTTGCCGGTGGCGGTCGTGACGGGCTTCTCGCCCGCCGTGTCGTCCGCCAGCGAACCCGCCTGGGCCAGGCCCTTCGTGAGGTCGCTCATCGCCTTCTGGAAGTCGACGTCGAACCTGTCCTTGGACTTGCCGCCGACATCGACGGTCTCCGCGCCGCGGCTCACCAGCGTGAGCGTCTCGTTGCCGCGGGCCTTGAGGGAGGCGATCTGCGCGTCGTGCAGCACGTTCAGGGAGCGGACGCCGTGGTCGTACGAGGAGTCGAGCCCGGCCCGGGCCACGCTGTGCCCGACGACCAGCCAGAGCAGGACCACCGCGGCGGCGGCCGTGGCGGCGGCGAGGCCCTGGTTCAGCACGCGGTTGGTGCGCCGGTAGTGGCGCCGCTGGGTCCAGGCGAGGGCGCCGAGCACGACGAGGCCCAGCGCGATGGCGGCCCAGGGGTAGGGGGTCGCGGCGGCGTAGTCGGAGCGCAGCCGGCGGTTCTCCGAGGTGTAGAGCTTCTCGGCGGCCGGGAGCATCTCCTTCTGCATCTTGTCGTTCGCGTACCGAAGGTAGGCGCCGCCGAGCGGGAAGCCCTGCCGGTTGTTGGCGCGGGCCCGCTCGACCAGGCCCTTGTACTGCGGCAGGAGCTTGTTCAGCTTGGTGATGGTGGCCGCCGACTCCGAGCCCGGCTCGGAGTTCGCGGCGGCGGTGACCAGCTTGGCGGCGGCCGTCCTGATGTTCTTCTCGTACCGCTCGCGGGTTTCCTTCGGCTCCTGACCGCCCGCCAGGAAGCCGCTGGAGGCGGCCGTGTTGGCGCCGGCGAGGGAGCGGTAGATGTCGGCGGCGTCGGAGCTCAGCGGCTGGCTCTTGTGCAGCACGTCGTCGGCGGCGGCCGCGCGGTCGGCCATCTGCCAGGCGGTCACGGAGCCGAAGGCGACGACCAGCAGCGCGAGGAGCGCGCCGATGATCCGCAGCCGGCCCGGCTCGGTCGTCGCGCCCGCCCGCAGCCGGTCGACGCCCTCGGACCACGCCGTACGGCGCGGCGCGGTCACGGCGGGCTGCGGTCGCGCGGGCGGCACCGGCGCGGGCGGCCCGGCCTGCGGCGGCACGGCCGGGACCGCGGGCGCGGCCGGCGCCGGTGGCGCCGCACCGCCCTGCTGCCGATACGTCACGTGACCTCCCCCATGGTCCTTCGTCGGTCACCCCCGCCCACCGCGCCGAGGGCGCGGGCGGAGGTGCACGGGCGCAAGTATCGCCGCCGCGGCGGACATCCGCACAGGCCTTGACTCGATCTTGTTCGGATCGCGGCACACCCGTCGGACTCCAGCACGGCGCGCGACTCCCCGCGCCACCCCCCTGCCCATGAATACGCGCGCCGGTTCCGTTCGGTTCCCGGCCTGCGGCGGAGGGATCGCGCCCCCCGCCGCGCGGGAGTTCACGCCCCGTCGCGCGCGGCGGTCACGGTCCCTTCGTAGGCGGCCCGCACGCGCGCGTGGACCTCGTCCGGGGCCCCGAGGTGATCCAGGCCGAGGAGCGCGGCGCCGAGGACGGGGCTCGCCGTGACCACCCGCGGGACCGCCTTGGGGGCGCGGTCCGCGAGCAGTTCGGCGATCCGGTCGTCGAGCTGCGGGTGCCGGGCGGCGAGGATGCTGCCGCCGAGCAGGACCGGCACCTCCTCGTCCAGCAGTTCCAGGCGGGTCAGGGCCACCGCCGCCATGGCGACCACCTCGTCGGCGAGCCGGTCGACCAGCGCGCGGGCCGCCGGGTCGCCGTCCGCGGCGGTGGCGAACAGCACCGGGGTGAGCTCGTGCCGCCGGGCGTTGCCGATGTGCCCGAGGTGCAGCGCCTCGATCAGCGCGTACATCGAGCCGAGGCCGAAGTGGGCCGGCAGGGTGCGGGCGAGGGCCGTCGGTCCGCCCCGGCCGTCCTCGGCGCGCGCCGCGTGCCACAGGGCCTCCTCCGCCAGCCCCCAGCCGCCGCCCCAGTCGCCGGAGATCCGGCCGATCGCGGGGAAGCGGGCGGTGCGGCCGTCGGGCCGCATGCCCACGCAGTTGATGCCGGCGCCGCACACCACGGCGACGCCGCGCGGCTCGGCGACCCCCGCCCGCAGGATCGCGAAGGTGTCGTTGCGCACGTCCACGCTCGCGCCCCACCCCCGCGCCTTCAGGGCGGCCGCCAACTGCTCCTCCTCGACCGGCAGATCGGCGTTGGCGAGACAGGCGGAGACATGGGCGACGGAGGTCACGCCCGCCGCGTCGTACGCCCGCCCGACCGCCGCGGCGACCGCGTCCACGGCCGTCTCCACGCCCACCGCGGGGGGGCGGAACCCGCCGCCGCGGGCCGTGGCGAGCACCTCCCCGCCGGTGGACACGACCGCGACGTCCGTCTTGCTGTTCCCCGCGTCGATGGCGAGGACGCCTGCGCTCACGCCCACGCGAGGTGCTCCCGGTTGTGCGCGATCAGCCGGTCGGTGAGGGCGTCGGCGTAGGCGTACTGGCCCACCAGGGGGTGCGCGAGCAGGGCGCGGAACACCCGGTCGCGACCCCCGCGCAGCGCGGCCTCCAGCGCCAGGTCCTCGTACGCCGTCACGCTCGCCATCAGGCCCGCGTAGAGCGGGTCGACGTCCGGCACCGGCAGCGGCGTCGGCCCCTTCGTGCCGACCGCCGCCTGCACCTCGATCACGGCGTCGTCCGGCAGGAAGGGCAGCGTCCCCCGGTTGTAGGTGTTGACCACCTGGTAGGGACTGCCGCCCCCGCCGAGCAGCGAGGCCGCCAGGTCCACGGCCGCCTCCGAGTAGTACGCGCCCCCGCGCCGGGCCAGCAGCTCCGGCTTCTCGTCGAGCTTCGGGTCGCCGTACATCCGCAGCAACTCCCGCTCCATCTCCGCCACTTCGGCGGCCCTGGAGGGTTTCGTCCCCAGCTCCCGGACCACCTCGTCGTGTGCGTAGTAGTAGCGCAGGTAGTACGACGGGACGACGCCGAGCCGGTCGACGATGCTGCGGGGCAGGTGCAGGTCGTCCGCGACGGCCCCGCCGTGCTCGGCGAGCAGCCTGGGCAGGACGTTCTCGCCCTCGGGGCCGCCCAGACGCACACCGGTCTCCCAGGTGAGGTGGTTGAGGCCCACGTGGTCGAGGTGCACCTCCGCCGGCGCGACCCCGAGCAGTCCGGCGAACTTCCGCTGGAAGCCGATCGCCACGTTGCACAGCCCGACCGTCCTGTGGCCCGCCCGGAGCAGGGCGCGGGTGACGATGCCGACCGGATTGGTGAAGTCGATGATCCAGGCGTCCGGGTTGGTGCGGCGGACCCGTTCGGCGATGTCCAGCACCACCGGCACCGTGCGCAGCGCCTTGGCGAGGCCGCCCGCGCCCGTCGTCTCCTGCCCGACGCAGCCGCACTCCAGCGGCCAGGTCTCGTCCTCGTTGCGGGCGGCCTGCCCGCCGACGCGCAACTGAAGCAGCACGGCGTCGGCGCCCTCGACCCCCGCGTCCAGGTCGGACGTGGTGACGATGCGCCCCGGGTGCCCCTGCCGGGCGAAGATCCGGCGGGCCAGGCCGCCCACCAGCTCCAGCCGGTCGGCGGCCGGGTCGACGAGCACCAGCTCCTCGACGGGCAGGGTGTCCCGCAACCGCGCGAAGCCGTCGATGAGTTCGGGGGTGTACGTGGAGCCCCCGCCCACTACTGCGAGTTTCATGGTCAGCCCTTCACTCCGGTGAGCGTGACACCCTCGACGAACGCCTTCTGCGCGAAGAAGAACACGAGGATCACGGGGGCCATGACCAGGACGGTCGCGGCCATGGTGAGATTCCAGTCGGTGTGGTGCGCGCCCTTGAACGACTCCAGGCCGTAGCTCAGTGTCCACGCGGCGGGGTTCTCGGACGCGTAGATCTGCGGCCCGAAGTAGTCGTTCCAGGCGTAGAAGAACTGGAAGAGCGCGACCGCCGCGATGCCGGGCTTCGCCATCGGCAGCACGACCCGCAGCAGTGTCCTGAGGTCCCCGCAGCCGTCGACCCTGGCCGCGTCGAGGTACTCGTTCGGGATGGTCGTCAGGAACTGCCGCAGCAGGAAGATGGAGAACGCGTCCCCGAAGGCCATCGGGACGATGAGCGGCCACAGCGTGCCGGACAGGTCCAGCTGCTTCGCCCAGAACAGGTACATCGGGATGACGACGACCTGCGGCGGCAGCATCATCATCGAGATGACCAGCATCAGCGACAGGTTCCGGCCCCGGAAGCGGAACTTGGCGAGCGCGTACGCCACCGGGATCGACGACACGACGGTGAGGACGGTGCCGGCCCCGGCGTAGAGCAGGGTGTTCTTCCACCAGGTCAGGAACCCCGGGGTATCGAAGACCTCGCGGTAGTTGCCCCACTCCCAGGTGTGCGGGACCAGGTCCCGGCTGAGTGCCTGCGTGTCGCTCATCAGCGAGGTGAGGAACACGAACACGAAGGGCAGCACGAAGAACAGCGCGGCCGCCACGCCCAGCGCGTGCACCGCGATCCACTCCAGGAAGGCCCTGCGGCGGGCGGTGCGCTCGGCCGGCGAGACGGGCCGCGGTCGTGACTCCAGCGGTTTGTCGAGTACTTGGGTCATGGTCAGTCACCTGCCTGGATGAGACCGCCCCGGCGCCGCATCAGGAACGCGGTGAACACCATGGACAGGGCGAACAGCACGAGCGCGACCACACAGGCGGAGCCGTAGTCGAAGCGCTGGAAGCCGAGGTTGTAGACGAGCTGCGGCAGGGTGAGCGTCGACTTGTCCGGGTAGCCGGGCTCGAACTGCGTGCCCGCGCCCTGGATGACGCCCGACGCGACCTTCCCGGCGATCAGCGGCTGCGTGTAGTACTGCATGGTCTGGATCACGCCGGTGACCACGGCGAACATCACGATCGGCGAGATGTTCGGCAGGGTCACGTACCGGAAGCGCTGCCAGGCGGAGGTGCCGTCCAGCTCGGCGGCCTCGTACTGCTCCTTCGGCACGTCGAGCAGCGCCGCCATGAAGATGACCATGAGGTCGCCGACGCCCCACAGGGCGAGCATGGTGAGCGCGGGCTTGGACCAGGCCGGGTCGTTGAACCAGCCGGGCGCCGGGATGCCGATGCCCTCCAGGATCGAGTTCACCGGTCCCGTGCCCGGGTTGAGCAGGAAGGCGAACGCCATCGTGGCGGCGACGGGCGGCGCCAGGTAGGGCAGGTAGAAGAGGGTCCGGAAGACGCCCGTCCCCGTCCTGATCTTCGTGATCAGCAGCCCGACGCCCAGTCCGAACAGGACCCGGAGACCGACCATGACGACGACGAGCCACAGGGTGTTGCGCAACGCGGGCCAGAACAGCGGGTAGTTCTGGAAGACGTAGACCCAGTTCCTCGTGCCGTTCCACGTCGGCGGCTTGAAGCCGTCGTAGTGCATGAACGAGAAGTAGACGGTCGAGAGCAGCGGGTAGGCGAAGAAGACCGCGAACCCGACGAGCCAGGGCGACATGAAGGCGGCCGTGCGCAGCGCCGCCCGGCGGCGCTTGGCGCGCAGTGTGTACGTGGCGCTCATGGACGTGTCACTTCGCCTGGGCGATGTCCGTGTCGATCTGGGCGGCGGTCTTCCGCAGACCCGCCTCCAGATCCCGCGCCTTGCCGCTCTCGTAGTCGTAGCCGAACTGCTGGATCGTCACGAGGTAGGTGCCGCCGTTGACCGAGGCGGGAGTCGTCGTGGAGTGCGGGTTCGACGCGATGTCCAGGAAGGTCTTGAAGCGGGGGTCGTACTTCAGCTTCGGGGACTTGAGGGCGGCCAGCGTGGACGGCACGTTGTGGATCGCGTTGGCGAAGCCGACCACCGCGTCCGTGTCCGTGGTCATGTACTTCACGAGTTCCCAGGCGGCGTTCTGCTTCTTGCTGGTGGCGGCGACGCCCGCGATGGTGCCGGTGATGTAGCCCTTGCCGTACTGGTCGGCCTGGTCGTCGGGCACGGGCAGCGGTGCCACGCCGATCTCGAAGCCGGGCTTCGCCTCCTCGGCCATGCCGAGCCGCCACTCGCCGTCCAGCTGCATCGCGACCTGGCCGGTGTGGAAGGGGTGCTTGGGGCCCCACTCGTCGCCGAGCTTGGACCGGTACTTCTCCAGCTTCCGGTAGCCGCCGAGCGCGTCGACCAGCCGCTTCTGGAGGGTGAACCCCTGCTTGAACGCCGGGTCCTTGGCGATGTTCGACTTGCCCTCGCTGTCGAAGTACGTCGGCGAGAACTGCCCGAAGTAGTGCTCGGTGGTCGACTCCCAGCCGTGGTAGTTCGGCATGAAGCCGAGCCGGGAGTACGAGTCGCCCTTGGCGACGGTGAGTTTCCTGGCGTCCTTCTCGAACTCCGACCAGGTCTTCGGCGGCGACGTGATGCCGGCCTTCTCGAAGGCGGTCTTGTTGTAGTAGAGCCCGTAGGCGTCACCGAGCAGCGGCACCGCGCAGCGGTTGCCCTCGAACTGGGTGTACTCGTTCATCGCCTTCGGGAACGTCTTCTCCGGGTCGATGTGCGCCTTCTCGAAGAAGGGGTTCAGGTCGACGAAGGCGCCGGACGAGCAGAACTTGCCGACGTTGTTGGTGGTGAAGGAGGAGACGACGTCGGGGGCCTTGTCGCCGCCCGCGCGCAGTGCCTGGTTGATCTTGTCGTCCGTCATGTTGCCGACGACGTTCACGTGGATGTTGGGGTGCTTCTTCTCGAAGCCCGCGACCAGCGACTTGACGGCCTCGACCTCACCGGGCGCGCTCCAGGCGTGCCAGAAGTTGAGCGTCGTCTCCTTCGAGGCGTCGTCGCTCGCACCGGAGTCGGACTGGCCGGTACAGGCGGTGGCGAGGAGGGCTATCGAGGCGGACGCGGCCAGCACGACGGCCGCTTTCCGGGACATTCCGGGCATGACGGGGTCTCCCTAGGACGGGCGGGACTGCAGGGGACGCGGGGGGTGGGCGAGAGGGGGGCGGTGCCGGGAGGCGGCGGGGTCAGCGCGAGGTGTCGAAGACCTCGTCGCGGGTGGCCGCCAGCGCGCTCTCCAGCGCGCCGCGCAGCACGGGGTGTTCACGCACGTCGCCGACGACGAGCCGCGGACGGGACGCGGCCAGTTCCTCCAGCTCCGCCTGGACCAGGGCCCGCAGCGGTTCACCGCCGGCGGTGAGGGAGGCGCCGCTGAGCACGACGAGTTCGGGGTCGAGGACGGAGACGAGGGAGGCCAGACCGGTGGCCAGCCCGGTCGCGTACGTCTGGAGCAGCCGCAGGTGCGGCCCCTCGTTCACGGCGGCGGCGCGGGCGACGAGGGCGGCGGCCGCCTCGGCGTACGGCCCGCCGGGCACCGGCCGGATGCCCAGCTCGCGGGCCAGCGCCGGGATCGCCTGGGAGCCGGCCAGCTCCTGGTAGCCGCCGCTGTTGGCGCGGGTCACCTGCCGGACCAGGGGCGCGCCGGGCACCGGCAGGAACCCGACCTCGCCGGCGCCGCCGGTCCAGCCGCGGTGCAGCCGCCCGCCGAGGACGAGCGCGGCGCCGAGACCGCCCTCGTTCCACAGCAGGACGAAGTCCTCGTGACCGCGGGCCGCGCCGAGCCGCTGCTCCGCGACGGCGACCAGGTTCACGTCGTTCTCGTACTCGACGGGCATCGGCAGCGCCGCGGCGAGCTCGTCGAGGAGGCTGGGGGAGTGCCAGCCGGGCAGGTGCGAGGCGTAGCGCAGCCGTCCGGTGGTGGGGTCGAAGGCGCCGGGCGTCGCGATGACGAGCCGGTGCACGTCGTCCCGGGCGAGCCCCGCGGCCTTCACCGCCCCGTCCAGCGCGTCGGTGACCTGCCGGACGACGGGCTGCGCCGGGCGCCGGCCGGGTGTCGGCAGCTCGAACTCGCCGACCGTGCGGCCCGTGACGTCGGCGACGGCCGCCCGGATGCGTTCGGGGGTGACGTCGAGTCCGGCCGCGTGGGCGGCGTGCGGATTGACGGCGTACAGCTGGGCGTTGGGGCCCGGGCGGCCCTCGCTGGTCCCGGTGGCCAGCACCAGCCCCGCGGCCTCCAGCCGGGCGAGGAGCTGGGAGGCGGTGGGCTTGGACAGCCCGGTCAGCTTGCCGATCCGGGTGCGGGACAGCGGGCCGTGCTCCAGGAGCAGGTCCAGTGCGGCGCGGTCGTTCATGGCGCGCAGGACGCGCGGAGTGCCCGGCGTACCGGCTGATCCGGCCATGTCGTCCCCACCTGCCTCTCGGCTGCCCAGCTTTCCAGTGCCGCGGCGGCGCCGTCCACGCGGGGCCGGGGAGACCCCGCCGCGAGATCACTGTTAGGAAAGTTTCCTGTTCGATGGGAGGAACGTAGGCGCGGTGCCGTCAGGGCGTCAAGAGAGACCGCCCCCGCGGCAACGGAGTCGTTACCCGCGGGGGCGGTCGTGGTGGGTCTGCGGAAGGCGCCGGGGCTACCTCTGCGGGGGCCTCGGGGCGATCGGGGACGCGGCCTCCGACTGCGGGGACGCCGAGTTCGCGTACACCGAGGGCGCCGCCACCGCGGCCGTCGGGTCCGGGGCCGGCGTCTCCTCCGGCTGGACCGTGGAACCGCCGACGATCCGGATGTCGGCGGCGTCGAAGGCGCGCTTGATGCGCCAGCGCAGCTCGCGCTCCACCGTCAGGGCCTTGCCCGGCATGGTCTTCGCCGAGACGCGGACCACCATCGAGTCGAGCAGCACGCTGTCGAGGCCGAGCACCTCGATCGGGCCCCACAGCAGCTCGTTCCAGGGCTCCGCCTTGCTCATGGCCTCGGCGACCTCGTTGAGCACGGACCGGACGTGGTCCAGTTCCTCCGAGGCGCGGACGGTGACGTCGACACCCGCCGTGGCCCAGCCCTGGGAGAGGTTGCCGATCCGCTTGACCTCGCCGTTGCGGACGTACCAGATCTCGCCGTTGTCGCCGCGCAGCTTCGTGACGCGCAGGCCGACCTCGATCACCTCGCCGGAGGCCACGCCCGCGTCGATGGTGTCGCCGACCCCGTACTGGTCCTCCAGGATCATGAACACGCCGGACAGGAAGTCCGTGACCAGGTTGCGGGCGCCGAAACCGATCGCCACACCGGCCACTCCCGCGGAGGCGAGCAGTGGCGCGAGGTTGATCTCGAACGTGCCGAGGACCATCAGCGCGGCCGTGCCGACGATCAGGAAGGACGCCACCGAGCGCAGGACCGAGCCGATGGCCTGGGACCGCTGCCGGCGCCGCTCGGCGTTCACCAGCAGCCCGGCGAGCGCGGTGCCGTCGACGGCCTGTGCGGTCCGGTTCATCCGTTCTATGAACTTGGTGATCGCCCGGCGCACCGCGATCCTGAGGGCCACCGCGATGACCACGATCAGCAGGACCCGCAGACCGATGCTCAGCCAGGTGGACCAGTTCTGCTCGACCCAGCTGGCGGCGTTGGTCGCGCTCTCCTGGGCGTCCTGGAGCGGGTCGGCCGTCGTCGAGGGTGACGGCGACGGGGTCGCGGCGGCCGACAGGACGGACAAGAACACGGGGTGTACCTCCAGGCGTAGCGGTCCGCCCGCGGCCGGAAATCACGAAGGGGACACCGTCGGGCAGACCCACCACACTAACGGGGCATCGTGTGTGGATCGTTGCCGTCTCCGGGGGAGAGACTGTGCTCACCCGGGGAAGAAGCAGGTGTGGTCGAAAACACTCCCAGCCCGTTACCGGGACATGGTGGCGCTTCCACCAGGCATGAGGGGACACTGACCACAGATCGTCCCGGCGCGAGCCACGCGCCGCCGGCGTACAAGGAGGCATCCGTGCCGCATGTCCTGGTCCTCAACGCGTCGTACGAGCCACTCGGCGTCGTACCGCTCCGCCGCGCGCTCGTCCTCGTCCTGGAGAACAAGGCCGTCTCCCTCGAGGAATCCGGCGCCTTCATGCACAGCGCGACCGTTACTGTCCCCGCACCCAGCGTGGTCCGGCTGAAGAGGTTCGTCCGGGTGCCCTACCGGGGCCCGGTCCCGCTGACCAGGCGAGCGCTGTTCGCCCGCGACGGCGGCCGGTGCATGTACTGCGGTGGCGTCGCAACCAGCGTCGACCACGTCATCCCGCGCAGCCGCGGGGGTCAGCACGTCTGGGACAACGTGGTGGCGTCGTGCCGCCGCTGCAACCACGTCAAGGCCGACCGCCACCTGGTCGAGATCGGCTGGCGCCTGCGCCACAAACCCGCCCCGCCGACGGGGCTCGCCTGGCGCATCATCGGAACCGGCCATCGCGACCCGCGGTGGCTGCCCTACCTCCAGCCGTACGGCGCCGAGGACGCGATGGCCCGGATCGACGGCATCTCCGCCTGACGATCCGGGCCTTCGCGCACCCCTGCCCGTCCCGCACGGCCCCGCCTCAGCCGCGGGGTCCTTCGGGGCGGGCGCCCCGCCATGCGCAGAGCGCCAGACCGCACACGAAGAGTGCCAGCGCGACGGCCCAGGCGGCCGGCTGCGGGCCCGTCTGCAGCGGCCAGGCGAGGACTGTCTCCTTTCTCACACGCGGCGAGGAGGCCGAGAGGTACACCGAGCTGAAGTACAGCGTCGTCGGCAGCCAGCTCGCCCGGGCGCCGGTCACGACCGCCGCGGCCGCCGTGAGACCGACCGCGCCGAGCGTGTTGCGGACCATCGCCGCCGCCCCGAACACCTCCGCCCGCCCGGGCACGGCGAGCGCCAGCAGCAGCGCCGCGAGCACGCCGAGGACCAGCAGGTGGGCCAGGCGCCGGGGCCACCAGGGCCGCACGGCGGTGTCGTCCAGCTCCCTGGCGTACGCGTGCAGGCTCGCCCCGATCGCCGCCGACGCCGCCACCGGGGCGAGCGAGAGCAGCGGGATCCTGCGGTACGGGTCCAGGTAGGTCGCCGGCCGGCTCGCCGCCCACAGGGTCAGCAGCGCGGCGCAGACCAGCACGGCCACCGTCATGGGCAGGGCCCGGGAACGGGCGTACAGGACGAGCGGAGCGGGCGGGCAGGGCGTCTTCACAGGGACGGGACCTCTCTCGCGTCCGGGGTGCAGTCCCCGGCGGTCGCGAAATAGCGGCCGAGCCAGCCGCGGCGCTCCTCGCCGGTCATCCCCGCGAGGCGGGCGTACGCCTCGTCCTCGGCGCGGTAGCGGGCGAGTGTCTCCTCGTCGCCGCTCTTCCGGGCCGCCTTCTCGAACTGTCGGCGCAGGTCACGGGACAAGGGGTCAGGCGCCAGCCAGCGCAGCACGGCCTCGTCCGTGAGCCGCACCCGCCGGGACGACGGGGTCTCCTCGCAGTCCGCCCGGACCAGCATCTGCGCGGCCTCCCAGGCGTACCGCGGGGGATCGGTGACCTCACCGCGTACGACGCTGTGCCCGAACGGCGTCAGCATCGGCATCTGGGCCTCGTCCCCGTGCGGGCGGCGCCCCAGGTCCTCGAAGCGCACCGGCAGGTTCCGTACGCCCGCCAGCCGGCCGGTGAGACCGGACAGCGCGTCGGTCACCTCCGGCAGCAGACCGGGCTGGGTGGCGTTGACGCACACGTGCGGGGTGACCGAGGTGGCGCACACCTGCCGGTGGATGCGCGGGTTGTCGGCGAGCACTCCGTCACCCGTGCGGACGAGCAGGACGGCGGCGGCAAGCGCGGCGGCCAGCGGCAGCAGCGCGGCGGGGCGGCGGCGCGCGGTGAGGGCCAGGACCGCGGCGGCGGCGAGCCCGGTGGTCCACAGGGCCGCGAGGAGCGGGTACCACCACAGGGGCAGCGCCTGGTCGCCGTTCCCCCGCACGTGCGCGAGCGCCAGCAGGCGCAGGCCGTCGTGCGAGGTGCCCACGACGCCGAACAGGACGTAACCGCAGATCGCGAGCGCCGGGGCGGTCAGCCGCCAGGGCAGCACCCGGCCGGCGACGTGGCCGAGCAGCGTGCACGCGGTGAGCGAGACGGCGGTGCCCGCGAAGACCGTCGGGACCGGGGCGCCCGCCGAGGCGTAGGGCGCGCAGGCGGCCAGCGCCCCGGCCACCACGAGCACGTAGGCGGCCGTCAGCCAGCAGCCCAGCGGCAGCGCCGCCGTGAGGAGCTGGGCCAGCGGACCGCGGGCGGCGGAGACGCGCAGGTCCGCCGTCCCCAGCCGGCGTTCCCGGCCGCCCTGCCAGGCGCCCGCCGCCAGCGCGAAGGGCGCGCCGACCAGTCCCGCCGCGTAGCCCAGCGAGGTGGTCGTCTCACCCCAGCTGCCCTGCCACTGCGCGGCCGTGGCCGCGAGGGGCCACGCCAGCGCCACCAGCAGCGCGGCGCCCGCCCAGGGGGCGAACCCGCGCAGGAACTCGGTGCGCAGCGGCGGGCGCGCGCGGCGGCCACGGGATACGGGAGCGGTGCTCCGGTCCGGCGCGACGGCGGCGGCGCGGTCCTCGTCGGGCCGGGTGCGGACGCTCATCGGCCGGCCTCCGCCGGGGTGCCGGCGCGGTGGGCGCGCAGGGCCGCGGTGTAGCCGCGCTCCATGGCGTTGCCGTCGGCGGAGGTGCCGTCCGCGCCGAGGTCGGCCAGCGACCGCGGGGTCCCGCGGTAGGCGACCCGGCCCGCCTCGATCAGGGTGACGTCCGTGCAGGCGGCGGCCACGTCCTCGACCAGGTGGGTGGAGACGACGACGGTGGCGGCCCGGCCCAGCTCCCGCAGCAGGGCGCGGAACTCGACGCGCTGCTCGGGGTCGAGGCCCGCGGTGGGCTCGTCCAGCAGTAGGACGCGGGGCTCGTTCACGATCGCCTGCGCGATGCCGACGCGGCGGACCATGCCACCGGAGAGCGTTCTGACCTTCGCGTCGATGCGGTCGGCGAGTCCCACCCGGGTCACCGCGTGCTCGACCGCGTCCGGCACGGCGGCCGGCGGCATCTCCTTCAGCCAGGCCACGTACGCCACGAACTCCCGCACGGTGAAGCCCGGGTAGTACCCGAACTCCTGCGGGAGATAGCCCAGTTCCCGGCGTACGGCGGTCCGCTCCCGGTGCCGGCCGAGGTCGCTGCCGAGCATCTCCACCCGGCCGGCGGCGGGCTCCGCGACCGTCGCGAGGACGCGGACGAGGGACGTCTTGCCGGCCCCGTTCGGACCGAGCAGCCCGTGGACCCCGGGACCGAGGTCCAGGTCGACGGCGTCCAGCGCGAGTGTCCTGCGGTGGCGGACGGTCAGCCCCCGGACGCGCACGGCCCGGGAGTCGGCCGCGGTGCCGGTGCCGTCCGGGGTCCGGGGCGCGGGCGGTGTGGTGGTGCCGGGGAGGTTCACATCGTCTCCAGACGGTCGTACGCGGTGCGGCGCGCGGCGAGGACCAGGGCGCAGAGCGCGCACGCCGCCGCCCAGGTCCACTGCGGCGGGGCGCCGGTGAAGTAGAGAGAGAGCTGCCGGCCGAGCCGGACCGTGACACCTGCGCCCGAGTCCGCGAGGACGGGCGCGGCCAGCGCGAGCAGCCAGCCGCCGCCGACCGCCGCCGACGCGGCACGGCAGCCCACGAACCCCGACAGCGCCAGGGTGGCCAGCGTCAGGGCCAGCCCGGGCAGCAGCCAGGCGGCCGCCGCCGGCACCTCCGGGGCGCCGGGACCGGCGGAGGGCAGCAGGAACCCCGCCGCGGTCAGCAGCGGGACGCTCAGCGCGAGGACGGCGGCCGTCCGCGTCAGCAGCAGGCGCAGCCCGCCCGAGGGCGAGGCGGCGGCGATCTCGTGCAGCGGATCGGCGTGCCGCCCGTAGGACAGGGCGACCCCGGCGACCGGGACGACCGGGGCGACGGCCGGCAGCAGCGGGCGCACACCGTCGAACCCGCCGCCGTACGCGAGGGCCAGCGCCCCCGCGGCCACCAGGACCACCGCCGCGGCCCAGGCCCCGCGCAGCGCGGGCCCGGCGGCCCACAGGACGCGCCCGAGCCGCCCCCCGACGGCCCGGACCCGCACGGGCGCCGGTGCCGGGGCGGGTGCCGGGGCCGGGGCGGCGAGCAGGACCGCGTCCCGCACCTCGGCCAGCACCGCCCCCGCGGCTCCGGCCCGCGCCGCCCGCGAGGCCCGTACGGCGCACGCGCCGCAGCCCTCCAGGTGCTTCTCCAGGGACCAGGCGTCCGGCTCCGGCAGGCCGCCGTCCGTGTAACGGGTGATCAGGTCGTCGGGTGCGTGCCAGCCGGTCATGCCGGACCTCCCAGCGGGGACGGGCCCGGGGCCCCGGACGGATGCAATGGGGCGAGGGCGGCGCGCAGTTCGGCGCGGGCGCGCATGGCGCGGGTCTTGACCGTGCCCTCGGGGATGCCGAGGAGCCGGGCCGTCTCCCGGGTGGTGAGCCCGTCGACCACCGTGGCCCGCAGCACCTCGCGGAGTTCGGGGGAGATGCGGTCGAGCGCCGTGCCCACGTCGCCGTACTCCAGGCCCGCCAGCACCCGCTCCTCGGCGGAGGCCGCCGCCACCGGGGCCTCGTACTCCACCCGCGCGGCCCGCTCCTGCACCCGGCGCGCGTCCACCAGCCGCCGGGCCGCGAGCGTCCACAGCCAGCCGCCGGCCTGCTCGCCCCGGTGGGAGGCGGCAGACCGCCACACCGCCACGAAGGTGTCCTGGAGCACCTCGCGCACGACCTCGGGGTCCGCGCAGCGCCGGGTCAGCCGCGTGTGCAGCCAGCCGGCGTGCCGGTCGTACAGGGCGGCCATCGCCGCCGAGTCCCCGTCCGCGACGGCCCGCAGCAGCGCCGCGTCCGTGACGTCCTCCCGGTGGCCCCCCATGGGGCGGAACAGTCTCACACCCCGTCTATCGACCCCCGGGGCGCCGACGGTTCACCGTCCGGCACCCGGTCCTCGGGAGCCGCCCCGGCCGGCGACGCCGTACGCCTCCACCGACCAGAGCGAGTAGCCGTACCGGGTCGCCCGCTCCTCTCCCCGTACGCGCACGAAGCGCACGTCCGGCTCGTCCATGCGGACCGACTCCCGGCCGCCCCGCCCGTCCCGCACCTCCGCCGCCGTACGCCAGGCGCGGCCGTCCGCGGAGACCTCGACGCGGTACGCCGAGGCGTACGCGTCCTGCCAGCGCAGCACCACCCGGCCCAGGCGCACCGGCCGGGGCAGCTCCACCTGCCACCAGGCGTCGTCCCGCGCGGGGGAGGACCACCGGGTCCCCGGGTCGCCGTCGTTCGCCGCGGGCGCCGGGAACTCCGCCGTCTCGTCACCGGAGGACGCGGCCCGCCCGCCGCGGGCGAGGTCGGGTCCCGCCGTGCGGGGGAACGCGCGGACGGTGAGCGTGCGGATCTCCCCCCGGAAGGCGATCCGCACGGTGTACGTCCCCGAGGGCGTCCTCGCCGGGACCTCGATCCGCACCGGGACGGAGAGGTCCGTGCCGCGCCTCAGGCGCACCGGCGCCGCCGGGAGGCGCACCCGGACACCCTCGGGCGCCCGCGCCGTGAGCCGGCCGCGGACGTCGGAGGGACGCAGGGGGGCCAGCCGCACCGTCGCCGACCCCGTGCCGCCGATCGCCACGTCCGTCTCCGCCCGCGCCAACTCCACTTTCGCCTCGGGGGAGTCGGCGAACCAGGGCACGAGGTGCCGTACCCGCGCGGGCCGCGGTCCGGTCACCCGCAGGGCGTCCGCGGAGACCTTCGCGGTGATCTCGGTGGCCCCGCCGGGCGCGAGGTCGCCGAGGCGCCGCCAGCCCTCGCCGGGGACGTGCGCCTCGACGGTGCCGGCCGTCCCCGGCTCGGTGAGCACGGTGACGGCGGACAGCGGGCGGGTCCGCGCCAGGCGGACGGCGCGGGCGACCGGGCGCCCCTCGCCACCGCGCCCGGCCCCGGCGCGGTCCGCCTCGGGCTCGTGGCCGAGGCCCGCCCACGTCTCGTACGCCTTCGACGCCCGCGCCAGGAACGGGCCGAGCACGCCCTTGCCCACCGTCACCCGGCTCGACGCGAGGCCGGCGCGCAGGCGGACCAGGGAGCGGTAGGCGTCCCAGGCCGCCGTGGCGTCGCCGTCCGACTGGGCGCTCAGCATGGCGACGGCCGTGTCGCCCGCCGTGCCGTAGCGCGCCAACTGCTCGCTCCAGGGCCGCACTTCGGACGCCAGCGAACGGCCCGGCAGATGCCCGGGAGTGTCCCGCATGACCGCGAACGCGGCCCGCAACCGCCGCGCCGCCCGGTCGTCCGCCACGCCGCCGGGCGCCGTACGGCCCTTCCAGAACGCCTCGACGAGCGGGCGCAGGTACGCCGACTCGTCACCGCCGAGCACCGACGAGGCGTCGTTCCCGGCCAGCGCGCCCAGCGCCCGCCCGCCTCGCGCGTCGCCGCCCGCGAGGTCGTCGATCGCGGCCCGCCAGGAGTCCTCGGGGCGGTAGTCGCGGGGGTTCCAGGCGTAGTCGGCGGCGGTGAACAGCGGGACCCGGGACGCCTCCGCCTGCTGCATCGCGTTCGCCAGCAGGCCCGCCGAACCCGTGGCGACGGCGGGCTCGCGGCCCCGGTACGGGCCGAGGAAGATCCGGTCCTGCGCGTAGTCGTTGACGGGGTAGTTGTCCATGGTGACCAGCGGATGCCCGAACGCGTCCCGGGCGGCGGCCAGTTCACGCCCGGTGATGGTGCGGGGCACGACGCCGACGCCCGTCCACGCCACCTCGACGCCCTCGTCCAGCGCGTCCGCGAGCGCCCGCCGGTAGTCGGTCACGCCCTCCTGGTAGTACTCGGTCGGCATGAGCGACAGCGCGGCCGCGTCCGGGTGCCGGCCGGCCAGGTGCCGGGCCACCGCGTTCGCCACCCGCGCCTGCGCCCGCGCCGCCGACCCCGGACCCGAACCGAACTCCTCCGCGTCCGCCCCGCAGTGCCACTCGCTGTAGCTGACGTCCTGGAACTGGAGCTGGAAGGCACGGAATCCCAGCGCCCACATGGCGTCGAGCTTGCGCGTCAGGGCCGCCGTGTCGGCGTCCGACGAGAAGCACATCGCCTGCCCCGGCGCCACCGCCCAGGCCGGCGTGACGTGGTCGCGCACCGCCCGGTCCGTCAGCTCCCGGAAGTCGGCGCGCTGCCGTGCCGGGTACGGCTCGCGCCAGCGCGCCTGCCGGTGGAGGTCGTCGCCGGGCGCGTACAGGTAGCGGTTCTGCTTGGTGCGGCCCATGAAGTCCAGCTGGGCGAGCCGCTGTTCGTGGGTCCACGGGGTGCCGTAGAAGCCCTCGGTGGTGCCCCGGACGGCGGTTCCCGGCCAGTCGCGGACCAGGACGCCCGCGATCCGCCCGCGGCCGTCGACGAGTTGGCGGAGCGTCTGCACCGCGTGGAACAGGCCGTCCTCGCCGGCCCCGGCGAGGGCGACGGTGGCGCGGCCCGCGACCCGTCCGACGGCCAGCCGGTAGCCCCCGGACGGCAGATCGGCGCGGGGCGGGGCGCCGAGCGCGGCCAGGGCCCTGTCCAGCGAGGTCGCCGCGCGGCCGCCCAGCGCGTGCGCGCCGTCGGTCGCCGCGCTGCCGGCGTGGCCGCCGAAGGGGTACGCGCTCCCGCCGCCCGTCCCGTCGGCGCCCTTCGCGCCGGTGCCCTGCGCCGTTTTGTCGTGCGCCCTCTCCACGCCCGCGCGCACCACCAGCGCGCCCGCGCGCGAGGCACTTCCGGGGATCGGATCGCCGTCGCGCACCGTCGTGACCTTCCGCGCGCCGGCCTGCCACAGCAGCGACCGCAGCGCGTCCAGGGCGTACGGATCGGCCGCCGCGTCGGCGACCAGAACCACCTCGCCGGTGACCGCGACGGCGGTGCCCCCGGCTTCCAGGGACTGCGGGCGCGGCCAGACCGCCGGCGGGGCACCCGAGTCCGGCGCGTCCGCGGCGGCGTGCGCCGGCCCGGCGACGGCCCCGGGCACGACGCCCAGAGCACCGGCCGCCAGCACCAGCGCGAGCACGGCCGCGCCAGTACCCCGGCGGGGCGTCACGTCACCCGGCCCCCGCACGCGCTTCTCCGCCCGCCGTCCCCGCCGCAGCAGCACCGTTCCCCACCCGCCCCGGAGCCGCAACAGCCCCTCCCTCGTCGTCCTCCGCGCCTTCACCCGCACCCCGCACGGCTCGGTCGGGGCGGCATCGAGCCCACCATCCGCGCGGTCGCGGTGTCAACGGAAGGGACCCACGTGCCCCGTGCGCCCCGCGTGGCGAACCCCCCGGCATCCGGTGCGCGGCCGCACGGGCGTCACCCGGCTGCCTTCTGGTGCGGTGGCCGCCCCTGGAACAGAATGTGACCAAGGACACCTTGGGCGTTCGTGCACGTCTGCGCCCGCGCTCACTGGGTAGGGCTGGCAGAACCCGCGTCCAGCCGTACGACGACAAGGAGACCCCCGTGGCCGCTTCGGCGCACCTTCTTCTCTCGGCCCTCTCCAAACCCTCGGCGGAGTCCTCCGCCGATTCCCGCACCCCCGGCCTGGCCCCGAAGCAACGGGACGGACGGCCGGCCCGCGTCCCCGAATGGGACACGCTCGGATTCCCGCCGGCGCAGGGCGACAGCGCCGAGGGCTCCTGGGGCGAGACCCCGCTGACCAGTGAGCCCCCGCTGCCCGACGCCGAGCCCCTGACCAGCGAACCGCCGCTCTCCGACGCCGCCCACCTGACCAGCGAGCCGACCTCGACCGGCGCCGCCGCGGGAGTCTAGATGGCACCGTCCCCGTCGGCCGAGTCCGCCGACCGGCCCCCCTCCGGGGCCGCGCCCGCCCGGCCGGCCGAGTCCGCCGGGTCCCCGCTGTCCCGGCTCGCCGCGCTGCACGGCGTGGCCACCTCCTACAGCCCCTCCCCGGACCGCACGGTCCCCGCCACCGACACCGCGGTCACCGCGGCCCTGGCCGCCCTCGGCGTCGACGCGAGCACTCCGCGGGCCGTCGACGCCGCCCTCGCCGACCGCGAGGCCGAACTGCGCGAACGGCTGCTGCCCCCGACGGTCGTGTCCTGGGGCGGCGACCTGCCCGCGGCGCTGGCCGGCCTGCCGGACGGCACCCGGCTGCGCGTCGAGACCGAGCAGGGCGACACCCGCGCCGACGCCGCCCACCTCCCGCCCGGCGTCCACCGGCTGCACGCGGCGGCGCCCGACGGCCGCACCGCCGACGTCCACCTCGTGGTCGCCCCGGACCGGCTGCCCGCCCCGCCCGGACGCACGCACGGACTCCTCGTCCAGCTCTACTCCCTGCTGTCCCGGCGCTCCTGGGGCATGGGCGACCTCGGCGACCTCCGCGAGCTGGCCGGCTGGGCGGGCCGGACGCTCGGCGCCGGATTCGTCCAGCTGAACCCGCTGCACGCGGCCGTGCCGGGCGCGCCCACCGACCCGTCCCCCTACCGGCCCTCCTCCCGCCGCTTCCCCGACCCGGTGCACCTGCGCGTCGAGGACGTGCCCGAGTTCGCCTACGCCGAGGACCGGGAGCGGCTCGACGCCCTGCGCCGGCGCGCCGGGGAACTGCGCGACGCCGTCCTGGACAAGGGCGCGCTCATCGACCGCGACGCCGTGTGGGAACTCAAGCGCGCCGCACTCGAACTCGTCGGCACGGTGCCGCTCGGCCCCGGCCGGCAGGCCGCCCACGACGCCTTCGCCGCCGAGGAGGGCGCCGCCCTGGAGGACCACGCCACCTGGTGCGCGCTGGCGGAGGTGCACGGCTCCGACTGGCACCGGTGGCCCGCCGGGCTGCGCGACCCCCGTTCGGCCGAGACCGCCCGTGCCCGCGCCGAACTGAAGGACCGCGTCGACTTCCACACCCGGCTCGCCTGGCTCACCGACGCCCAGCTCACCGCCGCCCAGCGCGGCGCCCGTGACGCCGGCATGCCGGTCGGCCTGGTCCACGACCTCGCCGTCGGCGTCCACCCGGGCGGGGCCGACGCCTGGGCCCAGCAGGAGTACTTCGCGGCCGGCACCACCGTGGGCGCCCCGCCCGACGCCTTCAACGCCCTGGGCCAGGACTGGGGCCTGCCGCCCTGGCGCCCCGACCGTCTGGCCGCGTCCGGCTACGCCCCCTTCCGCAGCCTCCTGCGCGCCCTCTTCCGCTACGCGGGCGCCCTGCGCATCGACCACGTCATGGGCCTGTTCCGGCTCTGGTGGATCCCGCAGGGGCAGGCCCCCACGGAGGGGACGTACGTCCGCTACGACGCCGAAGCCATGCTCGCCGTCCTGGTCCTGGAGGCCTCGCGCGCCGGTGCCCTGGTGATCGGCGAGGACCTCGGCACCGTCGAACCCGGCGTGCGCGAGGCTCTCCAGGAGCGCGGGGTGCTCGGCACCTCCGTGCTGTGGTTCGAGCGGGACTGGGCCGGCGACGGACTTCCGCTGCCGCCCGAACGCTGGCGCGCCGACTGCCTCGCCACCGCCACCACGCACGACCTGCCGTCCACCGCGGCCCGCCTCACCGGCGAGCACGTCGAACTGCGCGACAGTCTGGGCCTGTTGACCCGGCCGCTGTCGGAGGAGCGCGCCGAGGCGGCGGCCGACACGAAGGAATGGCTGGCGCTGCTCACCGGCCTGGGACTGCTGGAGGGCGCCGACGGCGACCTCGCACCGGCGTCCGAGGAGGCGGCGATCCAGGCCGTGCACCGGTTCCTGCTGCGCACCCCGGCCCGGATGGTGGGCGTGTGGCTGCCCGACACGGTCGGCGACCGCCGCCCGCAGAACCTGCCCGGCACCTGGGACCAGTACCCGAACTGGCGGCTGCCCATCGCGGACGCCGAGGGCCGCCCGGTGACGCTGGAGGACCTCGCCGCGTCACCCCGGCTGCACGCCCTGATGGACGTCCTGCGACCGGAGCCGGGCGAGCCGGGTAGCCCGGCGAGGTCGGGCGACTAGGAGTACGGGAGCTCCGGGACCACGGAGTTCAGGAGTCCGGAGCCCCGCAGTCCGGAGCCCCGCAGTCCGGAGCCCCGCAGTCCGGAGCCCCGCAGTCCGGAGCCCCGCAGTCCGGAGCCCGGAGCCCGGAGCCCCGGAGCCCGGAGTTCCGGAGCCCGAGAGCCCGGAGTTCCGGAGCCCGGACGCCCCGAGGCCCCTGCATGCGCGGGACGCGGGGTGCCCGGGGCGGCCCTGTGGACCCGGTGAGGTGACGGCCGGTTCGGGCGCCCGCTGCGTCCGCGGGCGTCCGGACGGCGGCGGTGCGCCCGCGCGCACCACGGGGGCGGCCCCCGCGCCCGGCGCGCGATTCCTCGTACGGCACCCCGGACGCGCGGCCCCGCCGGGCGTTCGCTACGTTTGCACCGTGGACAAGAAGAACGCCCTGCGCGCCGGCGCCCTGGCTACCGGTACGACGCTGATGATGCTGCTCATGTCGTCCCCCGCGCTCGCGCTGACCCGCGACGACGGTGACCAACCCGGCAACGGACTGAGCGTGATCGACACGCTGGGTCTCTACGTCGTGGCGCCGATCGTGCTGTTCCTGGTCATCGCCGGTCTCGTGATGGTCCTGGACAAGTCCCAGAAGCAGCCGTAGCAGCAGAAGCAGGGCTGACCCGCCGCGTCCGGACGTCTCCGTTCGGACGGCCAGGCCGGCCCTTCCGGCTTCCGCCGCCCGACGTCATGTCGTCGAGGGAGTCCGCGCCCGAGTGGGGTGCGGACTCCCTCGACGCGTTTTTGCCCTTCGCGAGCCCCGCCGCTCCGTCGCCGTGCGGCCGTGACGGCCCGCTCCGCGAGCGGGCCGTAGGGCAGCGTCGCACCGGCAGGTTCCGCGCAGCCCCGGGCGCATCAGCCGGTCCGGCGCAGCCCCGGGCGCACCCTCCGGTTCCGCCCTCGCCCACGGCGCGCCCGTCGGTCCCGCGCAGCCCCCGGCGCACCAGCCGGTCCCGGGCGCCCCGGCGCACCGGCCGCCCTGGCCCCGTGACCGGTCCCGCCCCGGCCCCCGCACCGGGCCCGGCCTCACGCGGGCGTCGTGCCCGCGAGCAACAGGCGCAGCAGATCGGCCAGTTGACCCGCCTGATCCGGGTCCAGGACGTCGAGTGCCTCCGTCTGGACGGCGAGGCCCGCGCCCACCGCCTCGTCGATCAGGCGGTACCCCTCGTCCGTCAGGGTCACCTGGAGTCCGCGCCGGTCGTGCGGATCGGGCGACCTGCGCAGCAGTCCCGCGCGCTCCAGCTTGTCGAGGCGGCCGGTCATCCCGCCCGTGGTGAGCATCAGCGTCGCCGAGAGCTGGCGGGGCGAGAGCGCGTAGGGCTCCCGGGACCGGCGCAGGGTCGCCAGCACGTCGAACTCGCCCCTTGAGATCCCGAACCGCGTGTACGCCTTCTCCATGCGGTCGCCCATCGCCCGTGAGAGACGGAAGATGCGGCCGAAGACCTCCATCGCCGCGGTGTCGAGGTCGGGCCGCGCTGCGGCCCACTGCTCGATGATCGCGTCGACGGCGTCCTTGCTCGGTGGGTTCCCGGTCATGGGAGGAGTATCGGGCCGCCTGTCGGCCGGTCGCAAGAAAGTGGCTCGCGAGTAAGCCGCTTTGCGCTAAGCCGCTTGACGCTAAGTTGCTTAGCGCTAAGCTATTACTGCCGACCTGGTCCGGGCCGGCCCACCTCGCCGCCGACGCGTCACCGGCGCCGGCGCCGGCCCACTTACGGAGGGCGCCGTCATGGCGGACGCGACCCACGACCCCACCGGCACCACCGGACGGCGTTCCGTCACCGTCCTCCTGACCGCGCTCGCCCCCGTCTCCTGGGGCAGCACCTACGCCGTCACCACCGAGTTCCTCCCCGCCGACCGCCCCCTGTTCACCGGGCTCATGCGTGCCCTGCCCGCCGGGCTCCTGCTGCTCGCACTGGCCCGCGTGCTGCCGCGCGGTGCCTGGTGGGGGAAGTCGGTGGTCCTGGGCGCGCTGAACATCGGCGCGTTCTTCCCCCTCCTCTTCCTCTCCGCGTACCGGCTGCCCGGCGGGATGGCGGCCGTCGTCGGCTCGGTGGGGCCCCTGTTCGTGGCCGGGCTCGCCACCCTGCTGCTGGGGGAGCGGCCGAGCGTACGCACCCTGCTGACCGGAATCGCCGCCGCGCTCGGGGTGAGCCTCGTCGTGCTCCAGGCGGCCGGGGCACTGGACCTCCTGGGAGTTCTCGCGGCCCTCGCCTCGACCGCCTCGATGTCCACCGGGACGGTGCTCACCAAGCGGTGGGGGCGCCCCGAGGGCGTCGGCCCTCTGGCGCTGACCGCCTGGCAGCTGACGGCCGGCGGGCTGCTCATCGCCCCGGTCGCCCTCCTCGCCGAGGGCGCCCCGCCCGCCCTCGACGGCCGGGCGGCCGGCGGCTACCTCTACCTGGCGCTGGCCAACACGGCGGTCGCGTACTGGCTCTGGTTCCGCGGGATCGGCCGGCTCTCCGCCACCCAGGTCACCTTCCTCGGACCGCTGTCACCGCTCACCGCGGCGGTCATCGGCTGGGCGGCGCTCGGCCAGGCGCTCACCCCGCTCCAGCTCGCCGGCATGGCGCTGGCGTTCACCGCGACCGTGGTGGGCCAGCGCCGCCCGCCCCGCGTCACGGCACCCCCGGCGGCCGGGACCCCCGCGACGACGCCGGCGTCCACGCCCGTCCCCGCGACCACGATCCCCGCTCCCGCGCCCGTCCCGGCGGTCCCCGTGACCCCGGCCTCCCGGGCCTCGTAGCCCCCTGACCTTTCAGTTCTCCTGAACGGAAACGACGAAAAGTTTCGATGGACGTGACGGTTCCGCCGCTGCGACGGTGGGCGGGCAACCGCACCCACCATCGAGAGGCAGGGATGTCCATGGCGGTCCTGGACCGGACGCGTACGCACCGGGAGACCGAGGCGGCGGGGAGGCGGGCGGCCGGTCCCGGTATCGCCCTCGCCGCCGTCGCCACCCTCGTCTGGTCGGGCAGCTTCGTCGCCGCCCGCGCCCTGCACGACAGCGTGCCGCCCGTCCAGCAGGCGTTCTGGCGCTGGACCGTCGCCCTGCTGGTCGTCGCCCCCTTCACGGCGCGCGGGGCCTGGCGGCGGCGCGCGGTCCTGCGCCGGCACCTGGGTCAGTGCCTCCTCGCCGCCCTCCTCGGAGTCACCGTCTACAACACCCTGGTCAACCAGGCCGCCCTCTCCACCTCGGCGGGCAACATGGGCATGATCATGGCCACCGCGCCCGTCCTGATGGCCGCCCTTGAACGGCTGGGCGGCGTACGGCTCGGGGCGCGGCGGACCACCGGGATGCTGGTCGCCTGCGCCGGGGTGCTGCTCCTGATCGGCACCGGCTCCGGGGCCACGGGGTTCGCCGCGGGAGACCTCTGGATGCTCGCCGCGGCAGCGAGCTTCGCGGCGTACAGCGCGCTGCTGCGCCGCCGTCCCGCCGAACTCGCCGGTCCCGCCTTCCTGTTCACGACCTTCGCCCTCGGCACCGTGATGCTCCTGCCCGCGTGCGCGCTCAGCGTCGCCGTCCAGGGCACCTTCACCGCGACGCCCGCCACCGTCGGCCCGCTCCTGTACATCGGGGTCCTGTCCTCCGCGCTCGCCTTCCTCGCCTGGAACAGGGCCGTCGCCCTGGTCGGCGCGGCCCGCGCGGGAGCCGTCTACCACCTCCAGCCGCTGTGTGTGGCCGGCCTGTCGTACATCCTGCTCGGTGAACGCCCGAGCTGGACGCAGGCCGCCTGCGCGGTCCTCGTCCTCGGCGGCGTCGTCCTCGGCACGGCCGCCCCCGGCCGGGCGGGACACACAGGTGGATAGGTTGCCGCCATGGCCGAGTACGACAGGTGGGACATCAAGAAGCTGCGGATCCTGCGGACGCTGCGGGAGCACGGCACCGTCACCGCGACCGCCGAGGCGCTGGCGCTGACGCCCTCCGCCGTGTCGCAGCAGCTGACGAACCTCGCCAAGCAGCTCGGCGTGCCGCTGCTGGAGGCGCGGGGGCGGCGGGTGCGGCTCACCGACGCGGCCGAACTCGTCCTGCGGCACGCGGCGGCCGTCTTCGAGCAGCTGGAGCGCGCCGACGCGGAGTTGACCGCCTACCTGCACGGCGAGGCGGGCGAGGTGCGGGTCGGCGCCTTCTCGACGGCCGTGCCCGCGCTGGTCGTCCCGGCGGTGCGGGCGCTGCGGGTGACGCGTCCCGGGATCCGCGTACAGGTGCGGGAGGCCGAGGCGGCACAGGCGTACGAGCTGCTCGCCGCGGGCGCGGTCGACCTCGCCCTCTCCCTGGCCGCGCAGGCACCCACGGCGGCCGACCCGCGTTTCAGCCGGGTGCCGCTGCTCGCCGACCCGCTCGACCTCGCGCTGCCCCGGGGCCATGCGCTGGCCCGCGCCGACGAGGTCCGGCTGGCCGACTGCGCCGCCGAGCCGTGGATCTTCGGCGGCAGCGGGCCTTGGTCGGACATCACGCGGGCCGCCTGCGAGAGCGCCGGGTTCAGCCCCCACCAGGGGCACTCCGCGGCGGGCTGGACGGCCATCCTCGCCATGGTCAAGGCGGGCATGGGCGTCGCCCTGGTGCCGCGGATGGCGTCCGTACCGCGCGACGGCGTCGTCATGCGCCGGCTCGACGCGGACCGTCCGCACCGCCACGTCGTCGCGGCGGTACGGCGGGGCGCCGACGAGGGTGCCGCCGTCGGCCGGGTCCTCGACGCCCTGCGCGAGGCCGCGGCGCGACCGGCCTCTTGACCGGCCCCGCCCAGCCACCGGTGACCCGGGCGGGGAGGCGGCCGGAGGCAGGCCCGGCTTCGGGGGTGCGTGACCGGGCGCGCCGACACCCCGGCGGTACGCGGTGGGGCCGGACGTGAAGAGGGGGCGCCCGGCACAGAGCCGGGCGCCCCCTCCCGTACGGCGTACGGTCGGCGTCAGGAAGCCGCCGCGTCCGCGGCCTGCGCCTTCAGCGCCCGCTCGACGCCCGAGCGGGCCTCGGAGATCAGTCGCCGCAGGGCCGCGTTCGGCTCGGCCGAGGCCAGCCACGCGTCCGTCTTGGCGAGGGTGTCCTCGGAGACCTGCACGGACGGGTAGAGGCCCACCGCGATCTGCTGCGCCATCTCGTGCGAGCGGGAGTCCCAGACGTCCTTGAGCACGGCGAAGAACTTGTCCGTGTACGGGGCCAGCAGCTCCCGCTGCCCGGTCTGCACGAACCCGCCGATCACCGCCTCCTGCACGGCGTTCGGCAGCTTGTCGGACTCCACGACGGAGGCCCAGGCCTCCGCCTTCGCCTCCTCCGTGGGACGGGCCGCGCGGGCGGTCGCGGCGTGCCGCTCACCGGCCGCCGTCCGGTCGCGCTCGTACTCGCCCGCGATCTCCGCCTCGTCGAAGCGGCCCACCGCGGCGAGCCGCTGCACGAACGCCCAGCGCAGCTCGGTGTCCACCGACAGGCCCTCGACGGTCTCCCGGCCGTCGAGCAGGGCCTCCAGGAGGTCCAGCTGCTCCGGAGTGCGGGCGGTCGCGGCGAACGCGCGCGCCCAGGCGAGCTGGTGGTCGCCGCCGGCCGGCGCGGTCCGCAGGTGGGCGAGCGTGGCCTCCGTCCAGCGGGCGAGCAGCGTCTCGCGGGCGGCCGGGTCCGCGTACAGCTCGATCGCCGTCTTCACCTGGCGGTGCAGCGACTGCACCACGCCGATGTCGGACTCCTTGCCGATGCCGGCGAGGACGAGGGAGACGTAGTCGCGGGTCGCGAGCTCCGCGTCGCGCGTCATGTCCCACGCCGACGCCCAGCACAGGGCGCGCGGCAGCGACGACTCGAAGTCGCCCAGGTGCTCCGTCACGAACGCCAGCGACTGCTCGTCCAGCCGCACCTTCGCGTACGACAGGTCGTCGTCGTTGAGCAGCACCACGGCCGGGCGGCGCTTGCCCACCAGCTGCGGGACCTCGGTCAGTTCACCGTCGACGTCCAGCTCGATCCGGTCGCCGCGCACCAGCTTGCCGTTCGCGTCGAGGTCGTACAGGCCGACCGCCACCCGGTGCGGGCGCAGCGTCGGCTCGCCCTTGGCGCCGGCCGGCAGCGCGGGTGCCTCCTGGCTGATCGCGAAGGACGTGACGACCCCGTCGGCGTCCGTCTCGATCCGCGGCCGCAGGACGTTGATGCCGGCGGTCTGGAGCCACTTCTTCGACCAGGTCTGCAGATCGCGGCCGCTGGTCTCCTCCAGCTTGCCCAGCAGGTCCGACAGCCGCGTGTTGCCGAAGGC
The DNA here is from genome assembly GCF_053611025.1 of Streptomyces sp. NPDC054842. NCBI lineage: Bacteria > Bacillati > Actinomycetota > Actinomycetes > Kitasatosporales > Streptomycetaceae > Streptomyces > Streptomyces sp. NPDC054842. The sequence goes on along the minus strand of NZ_JBSGZN010000005.1, from coordinate 105,562 downwards.
GTGCGCCTTGAAGTACGCCTGCACGCCCCGGAAGAACTCGTCCATGCCCACGTAGGCGACGAGCTGCTTGAGGACGGAGGCGCCCTTGGCGTAGGTGATGCCGTCGAAGTTGACCAGGACGTCGTCCAGGTCGTTGATGTCCGCCATGATCGGGTGCGTGGACGGCAGTTGGTCCTGCCGGTACGCCCACGTCTTCATGGAGTTGGCGAACGTCGTCCACGAGTGCGGCCAGCGCGAGTCGGGGTGGTACGCCTGGCAGGCGATCGACGTGTAGGTGGCGAACGACTCGTTGAGCCACAGGTCGTTCCACCACTCCATGGTCACGAGGTCGCCGAACCACATGTGGGCGAGCTCGTGCAGGATCGTCTCCGCGCGCACCTCGTACGCGGCGTCGGTCACCTTGGACCGGAACACGTACTGGTCGCGGATGGTGACGGCGCCCGCGTTCTCCATCGCGCCCGCGTTGAACTCCGGCACGAAGAGCTGGTCGTACTTCTTGAACGGGTACGCGTAGTCGAACTTCTCCTGGAACCAGTCGAAGCCCTGCCGGGTCACCTCGAAGATGGCGTCCGAGTCGAGGAACTCGGCCAGCGACGGGCGGCAGTAGATGCCGAGCGGCACCGACTGCCCGTCCTTCTCGTACACGCTGTGGACGCTGTGGTACGGACCCGCGATCAGCGCGGTGATGTACGTCGAGATGCGCGGCGTCGGCTCGAAGACCCAGACGTCGTCCTTGGGCTCCGGCGTCGGCGAGTTGGAGACGACCGTCCAGCCGGACGGCGCCTTCACGGTGAACTGGAAGGTCGCCTTGAGGTCGGGCTGCTCGAACGAGGCGAAGACCCGGCGGGCGTCCGGCACCTCGAACTGGGTGTACAGGTAGGCCCGCTGGTCGACGGGGTCGACGAAGCGGTGCAGGCCCTCACCGGTGTTGGTGTACTCGCAGTCGGCCACGACCCGCAGGACGTTGCGTCCCTCCAGCAGGCCGGGCAGCGCGATCCGCGAGTCCCGGAAGACCTCGGCGGGGTCCAGCGGGTCACCGTTGAGGATCACCTCGTGGACGGCCGGGGCCACCAGGTCGATGAAGGACTCCGCGCCGGTGCGGGCGGAGTCGAAGCGCACCGTGGTCACGGACCGGTAGGTGCCGCCCCCATCCTGCGCGCCGGAGAGGTCGAGATCGATCTCGTACGAGTCAACGCTGAGCAGCTGCGCCCGCTGCTGTGCCTCTTCGCGGGTCAGGTTTGTGCCAGGCACGCGGTCATCTCCTCGTTATGTGTGGGTTGCGTCATCCTTCCATGGGAACCGCGCGGAACGCGATGTCCGTTTCCCGCCGGTCAAGGCGCCGCGGCGGAGTGAGTCTTGGGGCATGACGACCTACACCGCACGAGCCGTCGAGCCGACGGTTCTGAAGGAACTCCGGGACCGGGACGACGCCGGACGGCCCCTCGCGCCGTTCACCGACGAGGAGGGCGGCGCGCCGCTGCGCTGCTGTCTGCGCCGCAGCCGGACCGGCGAGCGGATCGCCCTCGTCTCCTACGCGCCGCTGCGGCGGTGGGCGGCCGCGACGGGGGCCCGTCCCGGGGCGTACGACGAGCAGGGGCCGGTGTTCGTGCACGCCGAGGAGTGCGAGGGCCCCGGCGAGGAGCGGTATCCGTTCGCCGGGCCCGGGGCCCTGCGGGTCCTCCGGCGCTACTCCGCGGACGGGCACATCCTGGGCGGGCGCCTGCTGGAACTCCCCGGGGAGCCCGGACCGGCTCTCGACGCGGCCTTCGCGGACGCCTTCGCCGACCCGGCGGTCGCCCTGGTCCACGTCAGGGCCGTCGAGTACGGCTGCTTCCACTACGAGGTGCGGCGGCCCTGAGCCCTCGCGCGGCCCGGCCCCGGAACGGCGGAAGGGCCGGGAGCGCGGGGTGCGCGTCCCGGCCCTCGCGGGCACGGCCCGGCCGGGCGGCCGGGACCGGCGTCAGTCCTTGAGCTCGGCCGCGACCAGCTCGGCGATCTGGATCGCGTTGAGCGCGGCGCCCTTGCGCAGGTTGTCGCCGGAGACGAAGAGGGCGAGACCGTGCTCGGCCGTCTCGTCGCCGCGGATCCGGCCGACGTACGAGGCGTCCTGGCCGGCGGCCTCCAGCGGCGTCGGGATGTCGGAGAGGACGACGCCCGGGGCGCCTGCGAGCAGCTCGGTGGCGCGCTCCGGGGACAGCGGACGCTCGAAGCGGGCGTTCACCTGGAGGGAGTGGCCGGAGAAGACGGGCACGCGCACGCAGGTGCCGGAGACCTTCAGCCCGGGGATCTCCAGGATCTTGCGGGACTCGTTGCGGAGCTTCTGCTCCTCGTCGGTCTCGTTCAGGCCGTCGTCGACGACGTTGCCCGCGAGGGGAAGCACGTTGAAGGCGATGGGGCGCTTGTAGACCTGCGGCTCGGGGAAGTCGACCGCGCCGCCGTCGTGGGTCAGCCGGTCGGCGTCGGCGACGACCTTCTGCGCCTGGCCGTGCAGCTCCGCCACGCCCGCCAGACCCGAACCGGACACCGCCTGGTAGGTGGCGACGACCAGCGCCCGCAGGCCGGCCTCCTCGTGCAGCGGCTTCAGCACCGGCATCGCGGCCATCGTCGTGCAGTTCGGGTTGGCGATGATGCCCTTGGGGCGGTCGGCGACCGCGTGCGGGTTCACCTCGGAGACGACCAGCGGGACCTCGGGGTCCTTGCGCCAGGCCGAGGAGTTGTCGATCACGACGGCGCCCTGCGAGGCGACCTTCTCCGCCAGCGCCTTTGACGTGGCACCGCCCGCCGAGAAGAGCACGATGTCCAGGCCGCTGTAGTCGGCGGTGGAGGCGTCCTCCACGGTCACGGCCGTGCCCTTGAAGTCGATCGTCGAACCGGCGGACCGGGCCGAGGCGAACAGGCGCAGCGTCTCGACCGGGAAGTCGCGCTCCACGAGGATTCTGCGCATGACCGTGCCGACCTGACCGGTGGCTCCGACGATTCCTACCTTCACGACGACTCCTAGCGTGCTTTTCCTGCGTACGGACGACAGGTCCCAGTGAACCCATCATGCGTCTCACCAGGCCCCGTGTGTCCAATCCTTTGCCCGCGGAATGGGACGGCCCCTGTGACGTACCCCTCGGACACCCGCACGGATGTGACCCAGGTCTCGGCGAACGTTTCGGCCCGCGCCGGCGTCGTAGGGGAAACGCGGCGAGGGGAGGGGTGACGGTGCTGCGCAGAAGGACGCGCCGCGCCCAGGGGGTGGACGACCCCCTGGACGCGGCCCAGGAACGCCGGGTGCGCGCGGTGCTCGCGCTCGGCGGGGTGCCGCAGGCGGACCTGCCGGACGGGGTGCAGCAGGTCCGCCTGCGGCTGCTGGAGCGGGCCGCCAAGGGGGACGAGGCGCCGCGGGACGTGTCGGCCTGGGCCGCGGTCGTCGCGTCCAACCTGGCGATGGACTGGCACCGCGCCAAGCGCCGTCAGGAACGGCTCGGCGAGCGCCTCGCCGGGCTGCGCCAGCTGGAGTACCCCTCCGACGAGGACTCCAGCGTGCTGTCCCTCGCCGTTGCGCGGGGCCTGGACGAGCTGCCCGACGCCCACCGGCAGGTGCTCGTGCTGCGCTTCTACGCCGATCTGCCGGTGCGCGGGATAGCCGAGGAACTGGGCATCCCGGAGGGCACGGTCAAGAGCAGGCTGCACTCGGCGGTGCGCGCGCTGCGCGTTCGCCTGCACGAGGACGAGGTGGTGTGACGTGGCCGGGTACGAAGGCGAGCCGGGAGGCGCGGCCGTGGACGCGCTGCTGGCCGCCATCACGGACGAGCCGCTGCCCGAGGAGGCGCGGCGGGACGCCGGACTGCTGGCGGAGCACCGCTCGGCGGTCGCGGACGTGGCACTGCTGCGCCGGCAGCTGACCGCGATCGGCGACGCGCTGGCCGACGACGAGCCGGTGCCGGTACCGGAGCCGGAGCGGGCCCGGGAGCCGGTCAGGACGCGGACCCCCGCCCGGCGCACCCGTCGCCCGCTGCACCTGGCTCTCGGCACCCTCGCCGCGGCCGTCGCGGCCACCGTCGTGACCGGGATGGGCTGGCTCGTGACGCAGGGCGGGGGCATGGGCGCCGACGACTCGGCGGCGAGCGGCAAGTCGGCGGCCTCCGACGCCAAGGCCGGTGCGCCGGAGTCGGACCACTGGCCGGCGACGCACATCGCCTGCTCCCGGGTCCTCGTCGAGGGGACCGTGGAGAGCGTCACGCCCCGGCGCGACGGCACCGTCCGGGTCGTGATCGAGGTCGAGCGCTACTACCGGCCCCGGGAGTCGGTGAAGGACCACCCGACGGTCGCCGTCACCCTGGACGGCAGCGCGCGGCAGGACCTGGAGCCCGGCGTCCACACGCTGGTCCGGCTCCCGGTGCGCGCGGAGGACCGGCAGGACTGGGAGGTCGGCCCGGGGGTCGCCGACGCGCGCGAGGACATCCTGCGGGCGCTGCCCGAGGCCGAGCACCTCACCTGCCCCGCTTCGGAGCGGGACGACGGCGAGGACTGACCGGCGGGGCGGGACGGCCACGGGGGCCGGCCGGGGCGGGCCCGGGACGAGGCGGTGGCGTCCGGCCCGAGGCGGGGCGGGTCCGGGGTGGGGCGGGCCCGGGACACGCAGGGCGCCTCCGGTTCAAGGCAGGCCCGGCCCGGCACAAGGCGGCGCGGGCCTGGCACAAGGCGAGGCGGGCCCGGGACACGGCGGGCGGGCCCGGGACACGGCGGGCGGGCCCGGGACACGGCGGGCGGGCCCGGGAACGGGACGGGGCGGGCGCCCGTACGGACGCCCGCCCCTGCTGCCGTGAACCGTCGGTTACGGCGTGACCTTCTCGATCTTGACGCTGCCGAGACCCGCGACCGTGCCGCGGGCGTTCACCAGCTGGACCTGGCCGAAGAACTCGCGGCCCTCGGGGGCCGGAGCCGCGGCGGTGACCGAGGCGGACACCGTCGCCGAGTCACCCGTGCCGAGCTTCACCGGCGCGGATCCGTCGACCGTGACCTCGCCGAGCGCGGTCGAGAAGAACACGTCCTGGTAGTCGTACGCCGTCGAGCCGGACGGGACCGAGTAGCCCGCGACCTCGACGGTGTACGTCCCGGCGGCGGGGGAGGGCACGGAGACGGCCTCCTCCGAGTCGCCGTCCGCGGACGACCCGACCGTGTTGCCGGCGGCGTCGTACACCGTCAGGTCCAGGTCGGCGGCTGTGTCGGAGACCTTGCCGATGACGACGTCGAGAGACTTGGCGCCCGCGGGCACCTCGACCGTGGTGGTCTGCGTCGCGCCGTCGGCGATGGTCGGCCGCGCCGTCTTCGAGGAGCCGAGCGGGCCGCCCTTGAGGGTGCCGTCCAGCGCCGCGAACTTGTTCGTCACCTTCCACGAGGCGGCGGTCGGGGTGCCGACCTTGGCCTCGGGGACCGTGACGACGGCCGGGTCGAAGGCCGCGCCGAGCACGGCGACGTCCAGCTTGTACGGGTTGTCGAGCAGCGGCGACGTACGGCGCGACTCGACCTCGATCTCCCAGACGCCGGCCTGCGGGTCCGCGTACGCGCGCACGTCGGGCTTGCAGCCGTTGCCGTCGAGGTAGTTGTTGTAGCAGTACGGCGTCGAGGTGTTGTCGACCGGAACGCCGTACGGGTGGATGGCGATGAACCGGGTCTGGCTCTTGTCCTTCAGCCCGCTCATCGCGACCTCGAGGGACTTGGCGCCCTCGGGGACGGTCACGAAGTACGACCTGCTGCTGTTGCGCTGGACCGAACCCGACGCGGAGTACGTGTACTTGACCGGCGCCGCGACGACGACCGTCGACAGGACCTGCTTGTCGATGCCCTCGGTGCGCGGGTCGTCGACCTCCAGGATCGCGCTCTTGATGCCGGCCGAGGACGGCTTGGCGGCGATCTTGACGGTGACCGGCTTGTTCAGGGGCAGCGACACCTCGTCGGAGCTCGCGATGCGGAAGGTGCCGCCCGCGTTGTTCTCCAGGTGCAGCTCGTGGCGGAGCGCGCGGTCCGGGCCCGAGGTACGGGTGAGGGTCACGTCGTACGTCTTGGACTGGCCGGCCTTGAGGCCGCCCTCACGGTCGTACAGGCCGGTGCCGAAGCCCGGCGTCTTCAGGGCGTAGTCGATCGCGGTGTCGACCGGCGCCTTGACCTCGTAGGTGTGCGCGGTGGCGTCGTCCTTGATGGACTCCCACGCGTCCCCGATGTTGATGAGGCCCGCGCCCTCCTCGTACGCCTGCACACCCCTGATGTGGTCGGCGGTGGAGTTCAGCGCCGTGCGCAGGGTGGCCGGGGTGAGGTCGATGCCCTTCTGCTTCGCGGCGCTCAGCAGCAGCGCCGAGGCGCCCGCGGCCTGCGGGGACGCCATCGACGTGCCCTGGAGCATCGAGTAGCCGGCGGGCAGCTTGTAGCCGGCCTCGGCGACGGGGCCGCCGGGCAGCCAGGTCTGGGTGGTGTTGATCGACGCGCCGGGCGCGCTGATCGTCGGCGTGAAGCCGCCGTCCTCACGCGGACCGCGCGAGGAGAAGGGCATCATCGCGTACGACTTCTCCACCTGGGAGCCGTAGTTGGAGGCCCAGGTCGCCTTGGAGATGGTCGCGCCGACGGAGATGACCTTGTCGGCCAGGCCGGGGTCGCCGATGGTGTTGGCGCCGGGGCCGGAGTTGCCCGCGGAGATCACCAGCTGGACGCCGTAGGTGTCGATGAGACGCGTGTAGAGCTCGGCGCGCGCGTTGTTGCCGTCGTTCAGTGCCGGCAGACCGCCGATGGACATGTTGACGATGTCGACGCCGCGGTTGGCGACGAGGTCGATCATGCCCTCGGTGAGCGCGACGTTGGTGCAGCCGCCGGTCCAGGTGCAGGCGCGCGAGGAGACGAGCTTCGCGCCCGGGGCCGCGCCGTTCATCCTGCCGCCGAACAGGCCGTTCGCGGCGGTGATGCCCGCGACGTGCGTGCCGTGCTCGGACTCGATGACGCCGATGTTGACGAAGTCGGCCTTCTTGCCGACCCAGTCGCCGCCGTACGGGTCGGTCGGCACGTCCTTGCGGATCTCGACGACGAACGGCTGCCGCTCGGCGACGTCGGTCGCCGGGTTGTCGGTGCCGAACCAGCCGATCTGGAAGCCGTCCTTGTACGGCTTCATCGGCTCGTCGTCGCCGAAGTCCTGGTTGTTGTTCAGGTCGACGCGGACCGTGCCGGCCTTGGCGTCGTACAGGACGCCCCAGACGTCGGTGGTGTCGCCGTCGCGGTTCGCGTCGCCGGCCGCGTCGCCGCCGGCGGTGGCGGACTCGCGGAAGAGGTTGACCTGGTAGTCGCCCGCGGGGGCCTTCCAGGTGGCGCCGCCGAACGTGAAGACGGGGCCGGTGACCGGGTTGGTCATCCGGCGCCAGGTCGCGTCGGCGTCGGTGATCGGGTCGGTAGCGGTGACCCAGTCGACGATCTTGCGCGCGCCGGTCGTCGTCTTCTGCAGCGCGGGGTGACCCAGGTCGACGCCCGAGTCGAGGATGCCGATGGTGATGCCCCGGCCGTCCGCCTTCGGGTGGTCCTCGACGAAGTCGACGGCGCCCGTCTCGAAGGAGGGGTTGTACGGGTTCTCGGCCGGCGTGCTCTTGGAGGGTGCCGGGTAGGACGTCGTGGCGGTGGCACGCTCCGTGGCGCCCTTGGCCGTGTCGGCGCTCGGGGTCGGGTCGTCGAGCGCGATCTCCTGGCGCAGGTCGATGCCGTGCACGGAGCCGAGCTTCGCGGCGGCGGCGATCGCGGCGTCGGCCTTGGCCGTCGGGACCGTCGCGCGGACGTAGCCGAGCTTGTCGTAGGTGCGGCCGACGGAGCCGCCCTTGACCGCGTCCAGCTGGCCGGCGACCTGCTCGGTCTGCCCGGGAGCGGTGGCGATCATCATCGTGACGTTCTTGGCGCCCTCGGCCTTGGCCTCCGTGAGGAGGTCGGCGTCGGCCGAACCGAGCTTGGCGCTCGCGGACTTGGTGCCCGGGTCCGGTGTGGCGGGTGCGTGGTCCGCGGAGAAGGCCATGGGTATCGGCCCGGCCGCGGAGAGCGCGGCCACCAGGCCCGCGGCCACGGCTACGCGGGCCACGCGTCTCGCGCCCGATATCGGAGCGCGCTGAGGTTCGGGGGTCATCAGCATCCCTTGTAGGTAAAGGAACGAGCGTGGAGCGACCGGGCCCGGGATGAGTCGGGCCGGTCGCGTCAGTCCGGTATGTGAACCCGGAAGACCGCTCAGCTTTACCCAGGGGACAGTTGTTTGGGGAGAGTTGGCCGGGGCGGGTTGGAGGCATGGCGTACTTCCGCCATACGTCACGGCGGCCAAAGTGCTCCAGGAGGGGGCATTCCCGACGCCGTGCGCCGCGTCGGCGGTGTTTCAGCTCTCCTTGGTGCGCGCGTAGTGGCGGGACGCCTTCGCGCGGTTACCGCACGCCGCCATCGAGCACCAGCGCCGGGTGCCGTTCCGCGAGGTGTCGAAGAAGTGCAGGATGCACGCCGCGTGGGCGCAGCGGCGGATGCGGTCGGGAGCGGTGGCGAGCAGGTCCAGGTAGTCGCGGGCGGCGAGCCAGGCGGGCCCCCACGCCGGGTCCTCGAACTCGAAGCTCTCACCGGGCCCTTGGGGCGTCAGGGTCACCCTGACCCGCCCGTGCGCGAGGACGGCGTCGACGCGCTCCGCCCCGTCCTCCAGGGAGCCGTCGACGACGGCGCGCAGGGCGTCGCGGGCGTCCAGGAGGTGCCGAAGGACGGCGTCCCCGGCGGGGAAGTCCAGGCCGTTGGCCCGCAGCCACACCGCCAGGCCGGCGGTGTCCGTCAGCAGGTCCTGCACGGCCCCCTCCCGCATCCAACGGGTGTTGAGCAGGTCGAGAGAGACGGGCTCGCCGGTGAGCGGACGCGGATCGGGCGCGGCCGACACGGAGGGCGCGTCGGGCGTGGAGGGCGAGGAGTGCGCGTCGGAGGCGTGGGGCGCGGGGGACATGGGGGCTCCTTCACTGCTAACCGGTCAAGAGTACGTGACCGGTTGCACCCGCCGAAACTAACCACTAACCTCATGTACAAGGGTTAGCCCCCGCATCGGGGGCCCCATCGACAGAGGGGACTGTCATGACACCGCGCACCGGGCACATCGGCCTCAGCGTCACGGACCTCGACCGCTCGCTCGGCTTCTACCGGGACGTCCTCGGCTTCGGCCTGATCGGCGAGGGCAAGGAGGAGGGCCGCAGGTACGCGTTCCTCGGGGAGGGCGGCAGCCCCGTGCTGACGCTGTGGCAGCAGGCCGAGGGCTCCTACGACGGCGGCCGTGCCGGACTGCACCACCTGGCGTTCGAGGCGGACTCGGTCGAGCGGGTCGGGGAGTACGAGGCGGCGCTGCGCGCCTACGGGGTGGAGTTCGCGTACGAGGGCCTGGTCGCCCACGGCGAGGGAGCGGCCTCCGGCGGCATCTTCTTCCACGACCCCGACGGCATCCGCCTGGAGATCTGTGCGCCGCACGGGGCCGAGGACGCCCCCGTACCCTCGTCCTCCGCTCCGACCTGCGGTTTCTTCTAGGCGAAGGGGCACCTCGTGACGTATCACGCCGGCTCGCGCGCCGTGCAGGAGCGGGTCGGCGTCCGCGACCTCGCCGACCACGTGGGTCAGTCCATCGGCCAGGGCATCAGGCCCGTCGCCGCGGCCTTCCTGGAACAGCAGCCGATGCTCGTGCTCGGCGCCGCCGACCCGGCGGACGGCGCGGTGTGGGCGTCACCGGTCACCGGACGGCCGGGCTTCGTGCGCGCCACCGGGCCGCGCGGGATCTCCGTCGCCGGCCGGGTCCGCGCGGGCGACGCGCTCGCGGCCGCGCTCTCCGCGGAGGGCACGGCCGTGGGCACCCTGGCCCTCGACCCGCGCACCCGCCGCCGCATGCGGCTCAACGGCCGGGCGCGGCCCACGCCCCGCGGCCTCGCGGTCGAGGCCGACCAGGTCTTCGCCAACTGCCCCAAGTACCTCCAGCGCAGGGAGACCTACGAGACGCTCGCCCGTACCCCCCACGAGACCGGACGGGGCACTGAACTCACGCCGGGACAGCGGGAGTTCGTCACCGCCGCCGACACCTTCTTCCTGGCCAGCGTGCACGCGCACGGTGCCGACGTCAGCCACCGGGGCGGCAACCCCGGCTTCGTGCGCGCCGATTCACCCCGCGAGCTGAGCTGGCGCGACTATCCGGGCAACTCCATGTTCCTCTCCCTGGGCAACCTGGAGGCGGACCCGCGGGCCGGGCTGCTCTTCCTGGACTGGTCGTCGGGGACGCTGCTCCAGCTCACGGGCACCGCCCGCACCCGCTACGGCCCCGACGGGGAGCGGCGCGTCCACTTCACCCTCGCCGAGGCCGTCGAGACCGCCGGGGGCAGTCCGCTGCGCTGGTCGCCGCCCGACTACTCACCCGCCAACCCCTCCCTGCCGTAACGTCTGTGCATGCATGAGGAGTTGCGGGTGGCGGCCTACGCCGTGTGTGTACGGGACGGGATGATGCTGCTGGCCCGGTGGGTCGCGGGGGACGGCAGCAGGCGGTGGACGCTGCCCGGCGGCGGAATGGACCACGGCGAGGACCCCTACGACACCGTCGTCCGCGAGGCCGAGGAGGAGACCGGCTACGCCGTGCGCCCGGTCACCCTCCTCGGCGTGGACTCCATCCGCCGCACCTACCCGCGCCGGCTGGGCAAGACCGCCGACTTCCACGGGCTGCGCATCGTCTACGAGGCCGAGGTCACCGGCGGCGAACTCCGCCACGAGACGAACGGCTCGACGGACATGGCCGCCTGGCACCCCCTGGAGTCGGTGACCGGCCTCGACCGGGTCGGACTCGTCGACGTCGGCCTCACCCTGTGGCGTCGGCGCCCGGCCGACGGACGGGCCGCCGACGCCGGATCCTAGGCCGTGTACCCCGCAAGATGAACACGGAGTGACCGCCTCCCGGCCGTCGGGGAAGGGGTCCGTGGCCACGCAGGGCAGGCGGAGATCCACGTACGGTGATCGGCGCTGCCCGTTGCCGTCCAGTTAACGCGCAGGTCATTCCCGGTGCCAACGATCCAGTGTGGGCGGGGATTCCAGCAGAGGAGTCCCCGCGAACACCGCCGACGCGTTCGTACTCGGGGAGATCGCGCCATGTCGCGCATACGCTCTGTCGCCACAGCCGCCGCCAGCTCCGCCACCGCCTCCCTCGACCGCCGTGCCCTGCTCGCCGCCGCCGGGGCGGTGTCGCTCTCCGCGGGCGTCGGCTACGCGCTGCGTCCCGGCGCCGAGGCGCACGCCGCCGCCGGGGAGGCACCGGCCGCGGCGGCGCAGGCACCCGTCGCCATGTCCCGCCGGGCGCCCGCCGCGCCCCTGGCCCCCTACACCCGCGGCACCACACTCGGCTCGGTGGCCGCGCCCCGCGGCGGCACCGGCTACCGGCGCCTCGGCGACGGCCCCGCCTGGCAGCGGGTGGTGCGCGGCGACCTGGCCGCGCCGAGAGCGGGCCGGGCCGGCCGGCGCACCGCGCTCGCCTCCTTCGTGCAGTTCACCGACCTGCACCTGGTCGACGTCCAGCACCCGCTGCGCTACGAGTACCTGCGTTCCCAGACCGCCAGCGCCTGGCGCCCCCAGGAGGCGCTGTCCGTGGCCGGCGCCGTCTCGCTCGTCGAGCGCGTCAACAGCCTGCGGGGAGCCCCCGTCACCGGCTCCCCGCTGCACTTCGTGATGACCACCGGCGACAACACCGACAACAACTCCAGGACCGAACTGGACTGGTTCCTGAAGGTGATGAGCGGCGGGCGCGTCACCCCCAACTCCGGCGACCCCCGCCACTACGAGGGCGTCCAGAACAGCGACCTCAAGCTGTACTGGCAGCCCGACACCGCCCTGCGCGACGCCGACAAGCAGCGCGGCTTCCCGCGCATCCAGGGCTTCCTCGACGCGGCCGTCCGCGAGCTGCGCAGCCCCGGCCTCGGCCTGCCCTGGTACTCCACGGTCGGCAACCACGACGCCCTGCCCGGCGGCTGCTACGCGCCCGGCGACTCCTTCTTCGCGGAGTTCGCCGTCGGCGGCAAGAAGCTGATGACGCTCGACGAGGCGGTGGGCGCCGCTCTCTGGAAGAACGTGAAGAAGGGCGGCGACCCCAAGGGCACCGACTTCCGCGCGATGCTCAAGTCCCAGGCGCGCCACATGCGTTCGGTGACCCCCGACGAGGCCCGCGCGCCCTTCACCCCGGCCGAGTACGTGCGGGCGCACCTGGACCCCGCCCACACCGGCCCCGGCCCGGTCGGCCACGGCTACTCGCAGGCCAACCTCGCCGCGGGCACCCAGTACTACGCCTTCCGCATCGCCGACGACGTCCTCGGCGTCAGCCTCGACTCGACCGACCCCGGCGGCCACTACGAGGGCTCGATCGGCACCGCCCAGCTCCGCTGGCTGGAGCGGACCCTGCGCGACAACAAGGACGCGCACGTCATCGTCTTCAGCCATCACACCAGCAGGACCATGCGCAACCTGCGCGCCGACCCCGCGCACCCCGGCGAGAGGCGTCACGGCGGCGACGAGCTGCTCGCCGTGCTCGCCGGCCACCGCAACGTGCTGGCCTGGGTCAACGGCCACAGCCACAAGAACGACATCACCCCGCACCGGGCGTCCGGTGGCGGCTCCTTCTGGGAGATCTCCACCGCCTCGCACGTCGACTTCCCCCAACTCGCCCGTGTGATCGAGGTGGTGGACAACCAGGACGGCACGCTCTCCCTCTTCACCACACTCATCGAGTCCGCCGCCCCGCACCGCACGGACTACGCCGACCTGTCGCAGACGGGCCTCGCCGCCCTCTACCGCGAGCTGTCCTTCAACGCGCCCGGCGCCCGCAGCGAGCTGACGGGCGCACCGGGCGACCGCAACACCGAACTGGTGCTGAAGAAGGGCTGAAACCGGCTCAACCGGACCGGCGGCGGTCAACCGTCCCGGTGCCCGCCGGGTCCCTCCCCCCGGCACGGACGGTGCACGCGTTCCAGACGATGGGGGAAACACATGTCAGTACGTACGGGACTGGTGGCGGCGACCGCGGTGGCGGCGGCGGTCGCACTGGCGGCACCCGCGGCGGCGGCGCCCGGCGGGCGGGACCACGCCCCGACCCGGCGGGCCATGGACGCCGCCGTGCGGGACGGCGTCCCGGGGGTCACCGCCCGGGCCGAGGACAGGCACGGCACCTGGAAGGCGGCGTCCGGGACCGGCGACCTCAGGACGGGCAAAGCCCGCGGCACCGAGGACCGCTACCGCGTCGGCAGCATCACCAAGACCTTCGTCGCGACGGTCCTGCTCCAGCTGGAGGCGGAGGGCCGGCTCTCGCTGGACGACACCGTCGAGACATGGCTCCCCGGCGTGGTGCGCGGCCACGGCCACGACGGCCGCCGGATCACGCTGCGCCAGCTCCTCAACCACACCAGCGGCGTCTACAACGTCACGGAGGACGAGAACTTCGTCCGCACGTACTTCGGCAAGGAGGGCTTCCTCCAGCACCGCTACGACACGAAGACCCCCGGACAGCTCGTCGCGATCGCCATGGCCCACGAACCGGACTTCGCCCCCGGCGCCTCCTGGCACTACTCCAACACCAACTACGTGCTCGCCGGCATGGTGATCGAGAAGGCCACCGGGCACCCGTACGCGGCCGAGATCCGCCGCCGCGTCGTCGAACCCCTCGGCCTGCGCGCCACCCTCGTGCCCGGCACCCGCTCGACGATGCCGAAGCCGAGCAGCCGCGCCTACGGCAAGCTCGCGCGGACGACGACGGGACCGACGTACGACGTCACGGAGCTCAACCCCTCCCTCGCCTCCTCGGCGGGCGAGATGATCGCCGACTCCCGTGACCTGAACCGCTTCTACTCGGCGCTGCTGCGCGGCCGGCTGCTGCCGGAGAAGCAGCTCGCGGAGATGAAGACCACCGTGCGGGTCGACGACATCCCGGGCGCCGGTTACGGCCTGGGCCTGATCGACCGTGAACTGAGCTGCGGCGTCCACGTCTGGGGCCACGGCGGCGGCATCCACGGCTCGAACTCGGAGGCCGTCACCACCGCCGACGGCCGCCACTCCCTCGCCTTCAACTTCAACGGCGACTGGTCGGGGGACAGCGACGCCGTGATCGAGGCGGAGTACTGCGGCGAGTAGCCCCGCGCGGGCCCCGCGCAAGGCCCGCGCACGGCACGCACGAGGAGGGGCCGCCGGTGCGGCGGCCCCTCCTCTCCCCTCCTGGTGTCCCCGGTCCGTCACTACCGAGGGAGCACCACGACGTACGCCGCCGGATCGCGGTCGCTCGCCGCCATCAGGGCGGTGCGCACGACCGCCGCCTGCTGCTCCATCGCGTCCCGCAGCTTGCGCGGCGTGACGTGGACGACCGTGATGCCGAGCCGCTCCAGGTGCTCGCGCTTACGGGCGTACTCGGACCACAGGGCGTCGTCGTCCTGCCGGGGCGCCCGGGTGTCCAGCTCCAGCGCCACCGCCTGCTCCGGCCAGTACGCGTCGAGCCCGCCGAGGTGGGGGCCGCCCGGCAGCCGCAGGTCCACGTTCCACACCGGGTCGGGCAGGCCGTGCTCGCGGACCATGCGGTAGAGGCGCTCCTCGGCGATCGCCCGGCCCTCCGCCAGCAGCGAGTCCACGGCGTCCACCACGTGCGGGCGGCTCAGCAGCCGCGCCTGCGTCAGTTCCCGTACCACCGTGGCCGGTTCGCAGTGGCCGCCGCGCACCGCCTCCGTCAACAGCCGGCGCACCACGCCCGCGTCCACCAGGTCCGCCACGGCGTCGGCCACGGCACGCGCCACCGGGGCCACCGGGACGCCCGCGACCTGCTCCGGGACCGGCAGCGCGGCGGTGCGCACGATCCGCGCGCAGCCGGTCGAGCGCAGCCTGCGCAACCGGGGCACCAGGACGTCGATCCGGTCCAGGGAGAGCAGCGGGGGCGCGGAGGAGAAGCCGTGCAGCGTGAGGGCGGCCAGGCCGGTGATCATCGCGTCCTGGTACGCCGGGCGGTGCGGCTGCTCCGCGCTCGGCTGGGCCGGGACGGCGGACGCCCGCTCGCCGAGCGGGGTCCGGGCCGCGTACAGCAGGATCGCGTGCAGCCGCTCCTCGCCGGTCGGCGGGCCGGGGTGCAGCAGGTGGACCCCGGGGAGGATCTGCTGCCACGGGCCGCCCGGACGGCACTGCTCGTTCACCTCGGCGGCGCCGACGCCGTGGGCCCGCAGCTGCGCGGTGGTCAGCACGCGCCGCTGGACCTCGGACAGGTGGCGGAGGGGGCGGGGGGAGAGCGGGGTGTCGTGGGTCATGACCCGGAGCTTCCCGCCTGTGATCCGTTCCCTAACCGCTGTTACACGCCCGTCGACAAATCCGCACAAGCCCGCCCTAAAGTACGGGCGTTCGACTGCCGAAAGCGGCAGGTCCGCGCAGGGGGCCATCGGAGTCACGGCCGGGCATACCTGAATTTAGTAACCACTCTTCACGGTGACGGGGCACCGGCGTCCGCCGGTGCCCCGTCACCGGGCCGGGCGCGGTCAGCCGGCCGCCGCGTCGCACGCCTGGGCGCGCAGGGAGCGCGCCAGGTCGTCCCGTGCCTCCAGCACCAGACGGCGCAGCGCGGGCGGGGCCCCCTCGTGCGCGGACAGCCACGCGTCCGTCGCGTCCAGCGTCCGGGGCGAGTCCTGGAGCGCCGGGTACAGGCCCCGCACCACGTCCATGCCGATCTGGATGGACCGCTCCGCCCAGACGCGCTCGATCGCCTCGAAGTACTTCGCGGTGTACGGCGCGGTCAGTTCCCGCTGGGAGGCCCTGCCGAAGCCCGCGATGGTCGCCTCGACCAGCGCGTTGGACAGCGCGTCGGACTCCACGACGGACGCCCACGCCTGCGCCTTGACGGCCGCCGACGGGCGGGCGGCCAGGCAGCGGACCTGGTGCCGCTTGCCGGACGCGGTGTCGTCCCGGGCCAGTTCGGCGGCCAGCGCCTGCTCGTCGGCCTCCCCGGCCGCGGCGAGCGGTTCCAGGAACGCCCAGCGCAGCTCCTGGTCGACGTCCAGGCCGTCGATCCTGGCCGTGCCCTCCAGCAGCCCCTTGAGCAGTTGCAGGTCGGACGCGCCGGACGCGACCCGGGCGAAGAACCGGGCCCAGGTGAGCTGCTCCTGGCTGCCGGGCGCGGAGACGCGCAGCTCCTTGAGGGCGCCGTCCGCGAGCAGCCGCCCGCCCTCCTCGCGCCAGACCGGCGCCGCGTAGTGGGTGAGCGCCGAGTTGGCCCAGGCGTGCAGCATCTGCAGGACGCCGATGTCGGACTCGCGGCCCGCGAACCGCAGCACCAGGCCGATGAAGTCCCGGGCCGGCATGAGCCCGTCGCGGGTGAGGTTCCACAGCGCCGACCAGCACAGGGCGCGGGCCAGCGGGTCGGCGATGTCGCCCAGCCGCTCGCGCAGCGTCACCAGCGAGTTCTCGTCGAAGCGGATCTTGCAATAGGTCAGGTCGTCGTCGTTGACCAGGACCAGGTCGGGCGCCTCGGCGCCGGCCAGCTCGCCGACGACCGTGCGCGGGCCCTCGACGTCCACCTCGGCGCGCGCGTACCGCTCCAGGGCGCCCCCGGGCGAGCGCCGGTACAGGCCGACGGCCACCCGGTGCGGCCGGACCTCGGGGTGCGACTCCGGCGCCTCCTGCACGATCGCCAGCTCCGTGACGCGGCCCTCGGCGCTCAGGATCACCTGCGGGGTGAGGGCGTTGACGCCGGCGGTCTGCAGCCAGGCCCGCGACCAGGCGGTCAGGTCGCGCCCGCTGGTCTCCTCCAGCGCCGACAGCAGGTCGCTCAGGCGCGTGTTGCCGTACGCGTGGCGCTTGAAGTACCGGCGGGCCCCTTCGAGGAAGGCGTCCCGGCCGACGTAGGCCACGAGCTGCTTGAGGACGGACGCGCCCTTGGCGTACGTGATCCCGTCGAAGTTGAGCTTCGCGTCCTCCAGGTCACGGATGTCGGCCGTGATCGGGTGCGTGGACGGCAGCTGGTCGGCGCGGTAGGCCCACGCCTTGCGGTTGTTGGCGAAGGTGATCCAGCCGTCGGTGAAGCGGGTCGCCTCCACCATCGAGAAGGTGCCCATGAAGTCGGCGAAGGACTCCTTGAGCCACAGGTCGTCCCACCACTGCATGGTGACCAGGTCGCCGAACCACATGTGCGCCATCTCGTGCAGGACGACGTTGGCCCGCCGCTCGTACGACGCCTGCGTCACCTTGCCGCGGAAGATGAACTCCTCCCGGAACGTGACCAGTCCGGGATTCTCCATCGCGCCGAGGTTGTACTCGGGCACGAACGCCTGGTCGTACTTCCCGAAGGGGTACGGGTAGTCGAAGTGGTCGTGGAAGAAGTCCAGGCCCTGCTTGGTGACGAGGAAGACGTCGTCCGCGTCGAAGTGCGGCGCGAGGCCCTTGCGGCACATCGCGCCGAGCGGGATCTCCAGCGTCGTGCCGTCGGGCAGGGTGCGCGAGTAGCGGTCGCTCACGTAGTGGTACGGGCCGACGACGAACGCGGTGATGTACGTGGAGATCGGCTCGGTCTCGGCGAACCTCCACACCCCGTCGGTCAGTTCGCCGACGCCGTTGCTCCACGCCGTCCAGCCCTCGGGGGCCCGCACCTCGGCACGGAAGGGCGCCTTGAGGTCCGGCTGCTCGAAGTTGGCGAAGACGCGGCGGGAGTCGGCGGGCTCGTACTGGGTGTACAGGTAGACCTCGCCGTCCTCCGGGTCGACGAAGCGGTGCATGCCCTCGCCGGTGCGGGAGTAGGCGCACTGCGCGTCGACCACCAGCTCGTTCTCGGCGGCGAGGCCGTCCAGCCGGATCCGCGCGCCGTCGAAGACGGCGGCCGGGTCGAGGTCCTTGCCGTTGAGCGAGACGGCGGTCACGCTCGGGGCGATCAGGTCGGCGAAGGTGCCGGCACCCGGCTCGGCGCAGCGGAACCGGACGGTGGTCACCGACCGGAAGGTGCGCGGCTCGCTCCCGGCGTCCCCCACGGCGGACCGCAGGTCGAGGGACACCTCGTACCCGTCGACGGACAGCAGCGCGGCCCGCTCCCGGG
Organism: Streptomyces sp. NPDC054842; assembly: GCF_053611025.1. Taxonomy (NCBI): domain Bacteria; kingdom Bacillati; phylum Actinomycetota; class Actinomycetes; order Kitasatosporales; family Streptomycetaceae; genus Streptomyces; species Streptomyces sp. NPDC054842. The sequence continues at coordinate 87,486 of NZ_JBSGZN010000005.1, read as the reverse complement.
CCTCGTCGCGGGACAGATTCTCACCGGGCACGGGCGGCACTCCTTCGTGGCGTGATCGGTACGTGTGAACAGGACCGATCCTGCCATGTGCTCCTGACGGCGGACACCCGGGAATGGGCGGGGCGCGCGGCGGTGTTGCCCACGGAAACAGACCTCACGAGGAGAGCCATGTCCGAGAAGACCCCTGTCGACTTCTGGTTCGACCCGCTGTGCCCCTGGGCCTGGATGACCTCGCGCTGGGTGCTGGAGGTGGAGAAGATCCGCGACATCGAGGTCCGCTGGCACGTGATGAGCCTCGCCGTCCTCAACGAGCCGAAGCTGGACGAGCTCCCCGAGCAGTACCGCGAGCTGCTCACGACCAAGGCGTGGGCCCCGGTCCGCGTGGTCACCGCGGCCTGGCAGAAGCACGGTGACGACGTCCTGGGCCCGCTCTACACCGCGCTCGGCACCCGCTTCCACAACAAGGGCGAGGACGCGACCCGCGACGCGATCGCGGCGGCGCTCGCCGACGTGGGCCTGCCGGCGGACCTGATCGACTACGCCGACCAGGAGGACTTCGAGTTCGACGCGGAGCTGCGCGCCTCCCACAAGGAGGGCATCGACAAGGTCGGCCAGGACGTCGGCACGCCGGTGATCGCGGTACCGGGCGCGGACGGCGAGCAGATCGCCTTCTTCGGCCCGGTGGTCACCCCGGCGCCCAAGGGCGAGGACGCGGGCAAGCTGTGGGACGGCACGCTGCTGGTCGCCTCGATCCCGGGCTTCTACGAGATCAAGCGCACGCGTACGGCGGGTCCCGACTTCAGCAACCTGTAGGACTCCGGCGGGGGGTTCAGAAGCCCTCGGGGAGGTTGCCGCCCACCCGCCAGTTGTCCTTGCGCTGGACTCGGCGGCAGCCCTCCGTGGTGCACCGGTGGTACGCCTGCGGGCGGAACCTCTCGTCCCGCTCGCCCGGGTACGTGCTCACCACGGCCCTGGTGGCCGCCGCCTCCGCGCCGTTCAGGTCCTTGAAGAGGCGCAGGGGGCCCCGGCAGGTCGGGTTGGGACATCGGGTCTCGGACAACACGGCTGCCTCCTCGGGCCGGGACCGATGACCCTAGGCCGCCCGGTGCCTTGGCGGTGAGACCCGAACCGGCCGCGCCGGGAGCCGGAAGGGAGAGGCCCCCGTGAGTCACGTCCTCACGGGGGCCTTCCTGTGCGCCTGCCGCGTGCCGGGTGAGAAGACGATCACGTGGCAGGGGTCATGGGGAGTCAGGGCGCGAGCAGCAGCACGTCGGTGCGCGCCCGCGCGGCCGCGAGACGCCGGGCCACGTCCTGCCAGTTCACCACCTGCCACATGGCCTCGACGAAGTCGGCCTTCTGGTTCCGGTACTGGAGGTAGAAGGCGTGCTCCCAGGCGTCGAAGACCAGGATCGGCGTGGAGCCCTGGCCGACGTTGCCCTGGTGGTCGTAGACCTGTTCGACGATCAGCCGGCCGCTGAGCGGCTCGTACGCGAGGACTCCCCAGCCCGATCCCTGCGTCGTCGCCGCGGCCTTCGACAGCTGGGCCTTGAAGGCGCGGAACGAGCCGAAGGACTCGGCGATCGCGTCGGCGAGCTCGCCCACGCCGTCCGCGGCCAGCGGCTCGCCGCCGCCGTCACCGGTCATGTTGTGCCAGTAGACCGAGTGCAGGATGTGCCCGGACAGGTGGAAGGCCAGGTTCTTCTCCAGGCCGTTCAGCGCCGCCCACTGCTCCTTGTCGCGCGCCTCGGCGAGCTGCTCCAGCGTGTCGTTGGCCCCCTTCACGTACGCCGCGTGGTGCTTGTCGTGGTGCAGCTCGACGATCTCCGGGCTGATCACGGGAGCGAGCGCGGCGTAGTCGTACGGCAGCTCGGGAAGTGTGTAGGCGGCCATGCCGGGGTCCCCTCCGGTTTCGTTATTGCAACTTACTTGCAACTGCACGCTAGCAGCAAGAGGAGTCGGAGGCGGTGCCGGGACACGCGAAGGGCCCCCGCACCGAACGTCCGTGCGGGGGCCCTGTGGAACGAGGGGTCAGGCGCGGGCGCGCGCCCGCTGCCAGAGGTAGCCGACGGCCGCCAGGAACACCGTCATCCCGCCCGTCGAGTACAGCTGCACCCGGGTGGCCGGCTGCCGGGCCATCAGCACGAAGATCGCCGCCATCCCCGCCAGCGCCAGCCACGTCAGGTACGGGAACGCCCACATCCGCACCGTCAGCCGCTCCGGCGCCTCCCGCTCCAGGGTGCGCCGCAGCCGCAGCTGCGACACCGCGATGAAGATCCAGACGACCAGGATCACCGCGCCGATCACGTTCAGCAGCCAGGGGAAGACGTCGTCGGGCCGCCAGCGGCTGAGCAGCACGCAGCCGAAGCCGAACACGCAGGAGGCGAGGACCGCGACCCGCGGCACCCCGCCGGAGACCCGGCCGAGCACCTTCGGCCCCTGCCCCCGCTCGACCAGCGAGTACGCGATGCGCGAGGCGCCGTAGACGTTGGCGTTCATCGCCGAGAGCAGGGCCACCAGGACCACCACGTCCATCAGCGGCGCGGCGCCCGGAATCCCGAGCCGGTCGAGGGCGGCGACGTACGGGCCCCGCTCGACGACCTCCTCGGAGTCCCAGGGCACGAGCGTCACGACGACCGCCATCGAGCCGACGTAGAAGAGCGCGATCCGCCACATCGCGGTGCGCACGGCCCGCGCGACTCCCTGGACCGGGTTCTCGGACTCGGCGGCGGCGATGGTCACCGTCTCCAGGCCGCCGTACGCGAAGACGGACGCGAGCAGGCCGACGACCAGCCCCTCGCCGCCCTTGGGCAGGAGGCCGCCCTCGCCGGTGAGGTTCGCGGTGCCGGGGGAGTCGGTGCCCGGCAGCAGTCCGGCGATCGCCAGGACGCCCAGCACCAGGAACAGGGTGATCGCGCCCACCTTCAGCGCGGCGAACCAGAACTCGAACTCGCCGAAGTTCTTCACGGCGGCCAGGTTGGCCGCGCAGAAGACCGCCACGAACAGCGCCACCCAGGCCCATTCGGGCGTGCCGGGCAGCCAGCCGGCGACGATCCCGGCGGCGCCGATGCCCTCCAGCCCGACGGCCGTGCACAGCAGCACCCAGAACGACCAGCCGGAGGCGAAACCCGCCCAGGGGCCGATCGCGCGTTCGGCGTGCGCGGAGAAGGAGCCGGACGAGGGGTGGGCGGCCGACATCTCGCCCAGCATGCGCATCACCAGCATGACGAGCAGTCCGGAGAGGGCGTACGCGGCGACGATCGACGGGCCGGCGGCGGCGATGCCCGCACCGGACCCGACGAACAGGCCCGCGCCGATCACCCCGCCGAGGGCGATCATCGACAGATGGCGCTGCTTGAGTCCGTGCGTGAGCGGCGGGGCCGGGTCGGCGGTGGCGTCGTCCGGTCGGTCGACGCCGGTGTCGGAAGCGGTCCGAGACATGCGCGTGGGGGGTCCGTTACGTGAGGCGGGCAAAAACGCCCACATTCTGGGCGGCCACCCCGCCGGTCCGGGGAGGCTGCCCACGATGCGGACGCCCGCACTACGGAACGTGCGGCTCCGGTCACCGGCGGCTGACCCGGCGGTGACCGGAGCCCCGGGCGTCCCGGGCGGCGGGGCTCAGGCCGCGAGCGGCGTGTAGTGCGAGGCGTCGCCCGTGATCGCGTAGCTCTCCTTGCCCTCGACGCCGACCGGCACGTCACCCGCGACGGTCACCCGGTGCAGCCGGCGCGGCAGACCGTCGTAGTTGTCGACGGCGTAGTGCTGGGTGATCCGGTTGTCGAACAGCACGAGCTGGTCCGGCGACCAGCGCCACCGCAGGATGTTCTCCGGCCGGATCACGTACGACTGGAGCAGCTCCAGCAGCTTGCGGGACTCCGCCACCGAGAGCCCGACGATCCGCTGCGCGAAACCGCCGATGAACAGGCCGCGTTCACCGGTCAGCGGGTGCACGCGGACCACCGGGTGGGCGGTGCGGTACTGGATCGACGTGAACTGGGCGCGCTGCGCCGCCTGTTGCTCGTCGATGTCCTCCGCGGGCACGGCGTAGTCGTAGTCGTTGGTGTGCTCCGCCCACAGGGTGTCGGCGAGCCGGCGCAGCGGCTCGGGCAGGTCGCGGTAGGCGGCGGCCGAGTCCGCGATCAGCGTCTCCCCGCCGTACGGCGGCACGGTGATGCTGCGCAGGGTGCTGGCCTGCGGGGGGTTGAGCACGAAGGTGACGTCGGTGTGCCAGTGGTTGGCGCGGCCGTTCTCGCTGTCGACGGGGAGCACGTTCGGGGCGCCGTCGACGGCGGGCACCGTGGGGTGCGCGGTGGTGAGGTCGCCGAAGTGGCGGGCGAAGTCCTGCTGGCCGGCGTCGTCCAGGTCGACGCCGTCGAACACCAGCGCCTTGTGGCGGTTGAGGGCCTCGCGCAGGGTCGCGACGGTCTCCTCGTCGAGGGGCTTGGCGATGTCGACGCCGGACACCTGGGCGCCGATGCGGGCGGTGACCTTGCGGATCTCGATCTCGGGCATGTGCGGCGGTCCTTTCGGCGGATGACTCAGGGGGACAGGCTTCGGGCGGGGGCTCCCGGCGGGAGCACGCGGCGGTGGCGTGAGGGCGCGCGGTCCGGACCGGGCCGGGTGCGACGGACGGGTGGTCCGGCGCGACGCCTGCTCGATCCGGGCTACGGGCCCTAGTGGGCGGCGAGGACCGGGGCGGGGGCGTACTGGTTGGCGGGCCGCGGCAGCCCGTAGCGCTCGCGCAGGGTCTGCCGGGGGCCGTACTCGGTGCGGAGCAGGCCGCGGGCGCGCAGCAGCGGCACCACGTGGTCGACGAACAGTTCGAGGCCGGACGGCAGCACGGCGGGCATGATGTTGAAGCCGTCGGCGGCTCCCAGCCGGAACCAGTCCTCGATGGCGTCGGCCACCTGCTCGGGAGTGCCGGCGAACGTCAGGTGACCGCGCCCGCCGCCGAGCCGGCCGATCAGCTCGCGGACGGTGAGCCGCTCGCGCCGGGCGAGTTCCACCACCAGGGTGTAGCGGCTCTTGGCGCCCTCGATGGCGCTCTCCGGGGGGAGGTCGGCGGGCAGGAGCGCGTCGAGTTCGAGCGTGCCCGGCTCCACGCGCAGCAGGTGCGCGAGCCGGTCCAGGCCGTGCTCGTACACGATGTGGTCCTCCAGGACGGCCTCGTGCCGGCGGGCCTCGGCCTCGGTGGACCCGATGACCGGGACGATCCCGGGCAGGATCTTGACGTGGTCGCGGTCCCGTCCGGCCCGCTCGGTACGGGACTTGAGGTCGGCGTAGAACGCCTGCGCGTCGCCCAGGGTCTGCTGGGCGGTGAAGACCGCCTCCGCGTACCGTGCGGCGAAGCGCCTGCCGTTCTCCGAGGAGCCCGCTTGGACGAGCAGCGGGTAACCCTGCGGTGAGCGGGGCACGTTGAGCGCGCCCTCCACACTGAAGTACGTCCCCTGGTGCCGCGGCGGGTGGATCTTGCGCGCGTCGCCCCAGACCCCCGCCGCCTTGTCCGCGACGACCAGGTCGTCCTCCCAGCTGTCCCAGAGCTTGAGCGCCACGTCCAGGAACTCGGCGGCGCGCTCGTAGCGGGTGGCGTGGGCCGGCTGGTCGTCGAGACCGAAGTTGCGCGCGGCCTCGGCGCCGGCGGTGGTCACGATGTTCCAGCCCGCGCGCCCACCGCTGAGATGGTCCAGGGAGGCGAGTCTGCGGGCCAGGTTGTAGGGCGAGTTGTACGAGGTCGACGCGGTGGCGATCAGACCGATGTGCTCGGTGGCGGTGGCCAGCGCGGTGAGCAGCGTGATCGGTTCCAGGGCGCCGGAGGGGCGCTGGCCGACGCTGTTGAACAGCACCGGGCCGTCGGCGAGGAAGAGGGAGTCGAAGGTGCCGCGCTCCGCGATCCGGGCGAGTCCGCGGTAGTGCGCGAGGTCGACGCTGGCGTGCGGATCGCTCTCGGGCAGCCGCCAGGACGCCTCGTGGTGCCCGGTGTTCATCAGGAACGCGTTCAGGTGCAGTCTGCGCCGGGTCACGGGGTGGTCTCCTGCTCTCGTACGGGGTCCGCGTGGACCTCTTGCCGCCGGTCGTGCCGCTCGGGGGGTTCCGTCTCCGCGTGGTGCCCGGTCACGCCGAGCGCCTCCAGGAGCCGCTCGCGGTACTCGCCGAGCAGCGGATCGCGGTACGAGCGCGGATGCGGGCGCTCGATGGCCAGGTCGACGCCGATGCGGCCCCGGTCCAGGACGAGGACCCGGTCGGCGAGCACGATCGCCTCGTCCACGTCGTGGGTGACGAGCAGGACGGAGGGCCGGTGCCGTTCCCACAGCTCCCGCAGCAGGGTGTGCATGCGGATCCGGGTGAGCGCGTCCAGGGCGCCGAACGGCTCGTCGGCTAGTAGGAGTTCGGGCTCCCTGACGAGGGAGCGGGCCAGGGCGGCGCGCTGGGCCTCGCCGCCGGACAGCTCGTTCGGCCAGGCCCGCTCGCGCCCGGCGAGTCCCACCTCGGCGAGGGCGGCGCGTCCGCGCTCGGCGGCCTCCCTGCCGTCCGTGCCGAGCAGCACGTTGTCCAGCACCCGCCGCCAGGGCAGCAGCCGGGAGTCCTGGAAGACCACCGACACCCGCTCGGGCGCGGTCAGTTCACCGCTTCCGCTGACGTCGTGGTCGAGTCCGGCGATGGCGCGCAGCAGGGTGCTCTTGCCGGAGCCGCTGTGCCCGAGCAGCGCCGTGAACTGGCCCTGCGGCAGGTCGAGATCGATGCCGTCGAGGACCGTGCGCTCCTCGAAGGAGCGGGTCAGGCCCCGCAGCCGGACGGCCGGCCGGGTCAGTTGCTCAGTGTGCGTCGCCATGACAGCACCCTCCGTTCGACGAGGCGGACCGCGGTGTCGGAGACGAGACCGAAGACTCCGTAGATGAGCAGGCCGACGAGGATCACGTCCGTCTGGCCGTAGTTCTGGGCCTGGAACATCAGATAGCCGAGGCCGCTGGTGGCGTTGATCTGCTCCAGCACCACCAGCGACAGCCAGGAGCCGGTCACCCCGAGCCGCAGCCCGACGAAGAACCCGGGCAGTGCGCCGGGGACGACGATCTGCCGGATGAACCGGACCCTCGACAGGCCCTGCACCTCGGCCAGTTCGACGAAGCGGTGGTCGATGCCGGAGAGCGCGGCGTGCAGGTTCAGGTAGATCGGGATGTAGACGACGATGGCGATGATCGCGATCTTGAAGGTCTCGCCGATGCCGAGCCACAGGATGAACAGCGGGATCAGGCCGAGCGTCGGGATCGCCCGGTTGAGCTGCACGGTCCCGTCGATCAGCGCCTCTCCGACCCGGCTCAGCCCGGCCGCCAGGGCCAGCGCCACCCCGGCGGTCAGCCCGAGGGCGAACCCGTAGGCGGCACGGCGCAGCGAGGTCAGGACGTCGGTCGGGAGCGTGCCGTCGGTCCACAGGTGACCGGCGGTGCGCAGCACCGTCCAGGGGGCCGGGATCGCGCCGGGGTCCAGCTGTCCCGCGGCCGAGGCGAGGGCCCACAGGGCGGCGAACAGCGCGGGGCCGATGATCCGGGAGGCGGGCAGCCGTCTGCCGGGAGCCAGCCCGCGGCGCCGGGTACGGCGCTTGCGGCCGGGGGCCTCGGCGGGTGCCGGGGCGGGGGAGACGGCGGCGGGCGCCGGTGCGGTGGTGGTCACGGCGGTCACCTCCGGTACTCGGCCGGTACGGCCTTGGCGGCGATGCCCTCGAACCGGCGGTCGAAGAGGGACCCGACCTCGAACGCCTTCACGAAACCGCCCTCGGCCAGCAGGTCCGCCGTCTCCTGCTCCCACGCCACCGCGTCGTCCCAGCTCGGCGGGAAGTACGGCTTGTTGGCCAGCTCGGTGATCGACCGCGCCTGGGCGAGGCTCAGGTTCTGCGTCCTGACGTAGAACTCCTCGTTCCACCGGTCGGGGTGCTCGTACGCCCACACCTGGCCCTTCGCCCAGCGCGGGATGTACGCGGCCACGGCGGCGGCCTTCGCGGGGTCGGCCAGCACCGAGGTGGGCGCCCACAGCAGGTTGAGCAGGTCGACGACGTCGGTGGTGATGGTGTGCGCGCCCTTGGCCCGGTACTGCTTGAGGTAGGCCGGCGCCTGGCTGTTGGCGAGCGGGGCGATGTCGACCTGGCCGGCCTGCAGCGCGGTGAGGAACTGGTTGCTGGTCAGCGGCACCAGCTCCACCTCGTCGTACTTCAGCCCGGCCTCCTTCAGGGCGCGCAGCAGGACGACGCCCTGCGCCTGCCCCTGCGAGAACGCGAGCCGCTTGCCCTTGAAGTCCCGCACCTCGCGGATGTCGCTGCCGGGCTTGGTGGCGAACAGGTAGTTGGGCTTGCGGGTGACGTTGATCGCGACGATCTTCGCGTCGTAGCCCTGGTAGTGCGCCTGGATGGGCGGGATGCCCGCGTTGTTGGCGAGGTCGAGGGACTTGGCGCGGAAGGCGTTGATGACGTCGGGGCCGGCGCCGATGTTGGGCCAGTCGGTGACCTCGAACGGCAGGTCGGACAGGCCCGCCAGCTTGAACTGGAGCTGCTGGACGCCCTGGTAGGAGGCGATCTTCAGGCGGGTGCCGGCCGGCACCTCGGTCTTCAGCGGGGCGGACGTGGACCCCTTGGTGCCCGTGTCGGCGGCGCTGCTCCCGGCGCAGCCGCTGAGCCCGGCAGCGGCGGCTGCGCCGAGCAGTGAGGACAGGAACCGCCGTCGGTCTGCACCGGACGCGGACAGTGGTGGCATGGCAGGACTCCATGAGTTCAAGGGGCGGAGAGCGAGCGGAGACGCCGGGCAGGGCGAAGCCCGGGGCGGAGGTCACGCACGGGAAGAGGGCACACGCCCGCGGCGCGGCGGAAGAGGGCCGCGCGACGTGCGGAGCGGAAGGGGACGGGCCGCGGGGACGCCGGAGCGCAGCACAAGGACCGCCGGACGACGTGAGGCTGACGGAACGTCAGAGAGTCAACGCGTCAGCAACAAAGCGTGCGGCCGACCCGCATCAGGTCGATGACCCGGCACCTGGTGAGCGGGACCCGCCGCACCGGTGACAGCGCGCCGCCGACGCCCCGGTCGCGGCCCTGCCGCAACCGGAACACCGGGGAGAAGTCCTGCGCGCTGCTCATGAGAAGGATGGTCCTGGCCGCGCCCGACGCCTGTCAACATTCCGAGTTTCTGAATTAAGTCCCCCCGGGTGAGGCGCCCAACGGGTCCCGGTACAGCACGTCGAGGGCCACCGATCCGCCCGCCACGGCCAGCACCGAGTCCGGGAAGCCCGTCGGCACGACCGCCGCCGCCCGCTCCGCGCCCACCTCCTCGCGCAGCGCCGCCAGGCAGTCCTCCCGGTGGATGGCGCCGATCTCCGTGACCACGACGAGGTCCGGGTTGAGCACGTCGAGCAGCAGCGCCGCCGCCCGGCCGACCAGCCGGGCCCGCTCCACCAGCAGCCGCGCGGCGACCGGGTCGCCGGCGGCCGCGGCGGCGACCACGTGCATCGGGTTGTCCGTGTCGGCGACGCCCTCGGCGCGGGCCCGCGCGCACAGCGTCCGCTCGCTCAACTCGGCCTGGAGGCACCCGTTCCGCCCGCACACGCACCGCTCGGTACCGCCCGCCAGCGGCAGATGCGCGATCGCCCCGGCCTGCGAACGGGGGCCGTGGTGCACCTCGTCGTGGGTGGCGAAGGCGGCGTCCACCACGTTGCCGACGAACAGGTGCAGCACGCTCCGGCTCCCCCGCGCCCGCCCGAACAGCCGCTCCGCGTTGACCAGCGCCCGCGCGTGCCCGTCCACGTGGACCGGCAGCCCGGTGCGCGCCCCGACCGCCTCGCGCACGGCGATGTCGCGCCAGCCGAGGAGCGGATGCTCCACGATGGTCCCCGAGTCCCGGTCCACCCAGCCCCCGGCCGCCACACCCACCCCGAGCGCCGTCCTTCCGGGGGCGGCGGCCAGCAGCGCGTCCAGGCCGTCGGCGGCGTCCGCCAGCACCCGGTCCGGTGCGGTGCCCCGGTGGCGCAGCCGGCGCTCCGCGACCACCCGGCCGCGCAGGTCGAGCAGCGCGACCGTGGTGTACGGCACCGCCACGTGCACCCCGCCCACCACGAACCGGGAGTCGTCCAGGTCGACGGGCACGTGCGGGCGCCCGACGCCGTTCGAGCGCCGGGGCTCGGACGCCTCCCGGATCAGGCCGAGCGCGGTGAACCGGGCGCAGTAGTCGGTCACCGACGCCGGGGAGAGCCCGGTCAGCCGGGCGATGGTGCTGCGGGCGACGGGTCCGTGCTCCAGCACGGACCGCAGGATCGCGCTGGCGCTGGTCCTGCGCCGGTCGCTGTCGACGGCGCGGCGGACGGCCGCGGGCGCCGTCTGGCGGGGAGGGGGGAGCGTGAGGGAACGGGGCATGGCAAAACGTCCTCGGGGGTCGGTCCGGCACTGCGCTCGACGTGTCGGCGAGCCGGATCCGCTCCGCCCGCCTCAGTCCGGACGACAAGTGGCCGTGCCCTGGCGCCGCAGGTCGACATAGCGACGCGACGCGAAGTTCTCGGACTGGGCGACCATGCCCGGAGCGTAGAGCCTGCCCACCCCTTCCGGCCAGGCCCCCGCACCGGGCACGGACGGGCCTCGGCGCGGACGCGTTTGGCGGGACCCTACAGTCCCCGGCGCACCCCTGGCCGTGGCCGAACCGACGTCACCGCAGTGACCAGCATCACGCCGCGGCAGGTGTACACGGCACCGTTTGTCGGAAGGGCACCAAGCGCGCGTTCCCCCCTTTGTCGAGCGCTGACGGTGATCGGCCCGACGGCGCTGGGATAGCGTCACCGTGTCCCGAATCGTGAGAAGCCGCCGGAGTCCCCATGAGTACCGCTGCCGTGACCGCCCGCCCCCGCCAGGTCCTCGCCGACCTGCTGCCCGCCTCCCGCGTCCGGGACGTGGCGCTCGTGGCCGGCGGTGCCGCGCTCACCGGGCTCGCCGCCCAGATCGCCCTGCCCGTGCCGGGCTCCCCGGTGCCGGTGACCGGCCAGACCTTCGCGGCGCTCCTCGTGGGCACCGCGCTCGGCGCCGGCCGCGGCCTGTTCTCCCTCGCCCTGTACGCGCTGCTGGGCCTGGCCGGGGTCCCGTGGTTCGCCGGCGGTGCCTCGGGCGTCACCGTGTCGTTCGGCTACATCCTCGGCATGCTCCTCGCCGCCACCGTCGTGGGTGCCCTCGCCCGCCGCGGCGCCGACCGCTCGGTCCTGCGCATGGCGGGCGCGATGCTCCTCGGCGAGGCGATCATCTACGCGATCGGCGTCCCGTACCTCGCCTTCGCGGCCGACATGTCGCTCACCGCGGCGATCGCGGCGGGCCTCACCCCGTTCCTGATCGGCGACGCCCTGAAGGCGGCCCTGGCGATGGGCGTCCTGCCCACCGCCTGGAAGTTCCTCGACCGCTGATCCCTCACACCCCGCCGAAGAGGCTCGCCGGGTCGCAGCGCGACGTCACCCCGGCGAGCCTCTCGCGCGTTCCGGGGACCTGACGCTTCGAAGCCGCACCGTGACCCGGCATGCACCCGGACCCGGCTTCCCGTGAACGCCGGGCGGGCCGCGCACGCCACCCGGCCCGCCCCGCGCGCGGGGACGGTCCCCGCCGGGTCCCTCACCAGCTCAGTCGCTCACCCGCTCAGCACGGCCGCGGGCGCCGTCGGCCGGTCCACCACAGGCCCGCCGCACCCGCCGCGAGGAGCGCCGCGCCGGCCGCGCCCAGCGGCAGGACGTCGTCCCCGGCACCGGTCCTCGGCAGCTCGTCGCCGCCGGGTGCCGCCGGCTGGTTGTCGGTGCCGAGCAGCAGCGGAGTGGCGGGAGCGTCGGGTGACGGGTTGGTCGTGCCGAACGGCACCGGCCCTTGCTGCCAGAACGTCTTCTTTCCCGCGGCGTCCTGGACCGGAAGGCAGATTTTCCCGGTCTTTCCCAGATCGAACGTCGCGTCGACGTCGTACGACTTCGACGCGTCGGCCGCGAGCTTTCCCACGGCACAACTGAAACCGCTGTTCGACCCCTCGGGAAGGTCCCCGGCGGCAATGGCGGTGCAGCCTTCGACGTTCTTGACACGCAGGCCGTCGAAACCGACCACCAAAAGGCGGATGCTGTCGCTTTCCTTGCTTCCCCCGTTCTTCACCGTGGCGGTGATGGACGCTTTCTTCGAACTGTTGTCGACCGAAATCCTCTCCGGCAGCTCCGTGGTCAGTCGTACACCCGCCGGTGCCTTGTCGACCGCCTTTCCCCCCTTGCCGCTCTCCGGTCCCGTGTCGTCAGCGACGGCGGTGAAGGAAAGGATCATCACGGCCGAGAAAGATGCCGTGAGCAGCGATCCCGCGATGGTCGTCGTATGACGAGAACTCATGTTCGTCCCCCTTGGCTGCGCCTGAATTCGCAGTACTTGAAGAGGTACCACAAGATTTCTCCGCACTATGCTTGTACGGCCTGAAGTGTGACCATTGTGTTTCTGCTGTTGCGGACGTTCGCGGCGGGTGCGGAGGGGGTGCAGGGGATTGCCGGGAAATGCGTACGGCGGTGTTCCGGGATTATGGGTGACGGGCCGATATCGGCTGGTCGAAAGTATTGGCCAGGGGGGAATGGGGCGGGTGTGGCGGGCCTCCGACGACATGCTCGACCGGCCGGTGGCCGTCAAGGAGATGCGCATCGACGGACTCGACCAGGAGGACACCCGCACCCGTCGTGAACGCACGCTGCGCGAGGCGCGGGCCACGGCCCGGATCGACCATCCCAATGTCGTGCGCATCTACGACGTCGTGGACGAGGGCGAGCGGCTCTGGATCGTCATGGAGCTGGTCGACGGCCGCTCCCTGGAACAGATCGTGGCCACCGACGGGCCGCTCACCGTGCGGGAGGCGGCGCGGCTCGGGCTGGGCCTGGTCGCGGCGCTGCGCCAGGTGCACGCCGGGGGAGTGCTGCACCGGGACATCAAGCCGGGCAACGTCCTGGTCGAACGGCGCGGACACCGGATCGTCCTCACCGACTTCGGCATCGCCGCGATGCAGGACGCCAAGGCGCTGACCATGGTCGGGATGCTCGTCGGTTCCCCCGACTACATGGCGCCGGAGCGGGTGTCCGGGCAGCCGCAGGGCCCGCCGTCCGACGTGTGGTCCCTGGGCGCGACGCTGTGCGCGGCCCTCGGCGGACGGTCCCCGTTCTCCCGCTCGACGACGCTGGCGACGCTGCACGCGGTGCTGTACGAGGAGCCCGAACTGCCCGCAGCCGCGGGGGAACTGCGGGACATTCTGGCGGTCCTCCTGGAGAAGGAGCCGTCCGTCCGCCCCGGCCTGGCGGAACTGGAGGAGGCCCTGGCACCGCTCGCGTTCCCGGTGCGGACGCCGGCGCCCCTGCCCGCGCCGGGGCCGACCCCGGCACGTGGACCCGGAACGCCGGCCGAACCCGCGACGGCGCCGGGGCCCGCGACGGCGCCGGGGCCCGGGACGACGCCCGCACCGGGGAGCGGCCCCGGCACCGGGCCCGGCGGCGAACCCGCCCCCGCCCCCGCGCCCGGGAGCGGCAGCGGAGCCGGACCGGGACCAGGCACGAGGGTCAGGAGCGAACGCGACCCCAGACTCGGCACCGGCACCGGCACCGGCACCGGCACCGGCACCGAGCGGGGACCCGCGCCCGCGACGGCCCCCGTGCGGGACGCCGTACCGGCGGCACCCACCCCGACCGTCGTCCCCGTACCGGTACCCGACCGGTCGGCGCACGCCGGGACCACCGCTCCGTCCACCGAACCGGCGCGCACCCCCGCGCAAGCCCCACCGGAGGAAGCGACCGCCTCCGCGCCCGCCCCGCCGGAAGGGCCGGACGCCCCGGCGCACTCCTCCGCGGAAACCTCTCCTCAGGCCGCGCGCGCCTCCGACGGAGGGCTCTCCGAGGCGCCGACGGAGGTCCGTCCGACGCCGGGGACGGACGAACCCCGCCCGGGGCCGCCGGGCGAACTCCCGGGTCCCGCCGTGCCGTCCGGCTCCCGGACGGGCCGTCGCCGTACGGTGCTCGCCGGTGCCGCCGCGGTCCTCGCGGGCGCCGCCACCGCCCTCGTCCTGACGGCCGTGAACGGCCCGTTCGGCGGCCACGGCGACGGCGCGCTCCCCCCGTCGTCGGTGCCGTCCGTCACCGCCGGCACCGGCACCGGGGGGCACGCGTCCCCCACGCCGACCGTCGAGGGCACCTCGCGCCCGCCCAGCCTGCCGCCGGGAGCGCACCGGGAGGCCGGCGGGTTCGCGTGGGTGACGCCCGAGGGCTGGCGCCGGGACCTGAAGACGGGCGCGGAGGTGCACTACACCTCGCCGGACGGCACCCAGGAACTCGTCGCCAAGTCGGCCCTCGCCCGGGGCGACCTGATGAGCACGTGGCGAACCTCGGAGCAGAACGCCCGGCAGGGGCGGGACTACCGGAAGGTGCGCCTGGAGAGGACGACGTTCCGCGGCCGGCCCGCGGTGGTCTGGGAGTACACGTTCACGATGAAGGGCGTGCACTGGCACGCGCGCCTGCTGGGCTTCGACGCCGACGGGAAGTCGTACCAGATCAACACCTGGTACCAGCCCGCCGCCGAGAGCCGGGCACTGCGGACCTACGAGAAGGTCAAGGACAGTTTCACCGTGCTGTGACGGATCCCGCCCAGGGCACCGCAGCCGGCACCACGGCCCGGCGCGGCCCGGTACCCGCACGGGGGCACCGCCGCCGTCACCACGGCCCCGCACCCGCGAAAGCACTTGCCCCGCACGGCACTTCACCCACAAAGCACGGCACGCACACGGCACCGCACCCACGAAGGCCCCGCACCCGCGAAGGCCCCGCACGACAGACGGGGCCCCGCGGTACGCGCCGCGGGGCCCCGTCGTCACATCTCTCGCCGGTCGGCGTCAGGCACCGGCCTCGCCGGGTGCCTCGTCCTGCGGGCGGGCGGCCGCCACCGGGTGCGCGGACCGGCCGGCGCCCGTCTTCTGGCGGATCAGCGCGATCGTGAGGACCACGGCCGCGACGAGGAGCGACAGCAGAACGGTCTCGCGTCCGTCGTGCTCCGTGTCGGTGAGCATGTAGCCGAGCACGAAGACGATCAGCGCGGCGGTCGCCCAGGTGAGGTAGGGGTACAGCCACATCCGCACGACCAGCTTCTCGGGCGCCTCGCGCTCGATGATCTTCCGCATGCGCAGCTGGGAGAAGCAGATCACCAGCCACACGAACAGGGCCACCGCACCGGAGGAGTTGACCAGGAAGAGGAAGACCGAGTCGGGGAACTTGTAGTTGAAGAAGACGGCGACGAAGCCGAACACGACCGAGACGACGATCGCGGTCATCGGCACACCGCGCGCCGTCGTCCGCGCGAACGCCTTGGGCGCGTCCCCGCGCTCACCGAGCGAGAACGCCATGCGGGAGGCCGTGTAGAGGCCGGAGTTGAGGCAGGACAGCACCGAGGTCAGCACGATGAAGTTCATGATCTGGCCGGCGTGCGCGATGCCGAGGGAGTTCAGGGCGGCGACGTACGAGCCGTCCTCCGCGATGGACTTGTCGTTCCACGGGAGCAGCGAGACCACGACGAGGATCGAGCCGAGGTAGAAGACGCCGATCCGCCAGATGATGCTGTTGGTGGACTTGGTGACGGCGCGCTGCGGGTCCTCGGACTCGCCGGCGGCCAGGGTGGCGATCTCGCTGCCCATGAAGGAGAAGACGACCAGCAGCACACCGGTGAGGATCGCGCCGGGCCCGTGCGGCAGGAAGCCGCCGTGCTCGGTCAGGTTGCCGAGCCCCGCCTTGTCCGCGTCGGCCCCGGGCAGTACGCCGAAGACGGCCAGCCCGCCCACCACGATGAACGCGCCGATCGCGACGACCTTGATCCCGGCGAACCAGAACTCGAACTCGCCGTAGGAGCCGACCGACACCAGGTTGGTCGCGGTGAGCACCACCATCACGATGAGCGCCCAGCCCCACTGCGGGACGTCCGGCATCCAGCTTTCGAGGATCTTGGCCCCGGCGGTGGCCTCCACGGCCAGCACCACCACCCAGAAGAACCAGTACAGCCAGCCGATGGAGAACCCGGCCCAGCGGCCGAGCGCGCGGTCGGCGTGCGCCGAGAAGGAGCCCGAGGTGGGATTGGCGGCGGACATCTCGCCGAGCATGCGCATCACGAGCACCACGAGGGTGCCGACGAGGGCGTACGACAGGAGGATGCCCGGGCCCGCGGTGGCGATTCCGGTGCTGGAGCCGACGAAGAGTCCGGCTCCGATGACACCGCCGATGGCGATCATCGACAGGTGGCGGTTCTTCAGTCCGGCCTGGAGTCCGCCACCGGGTTCTCCGGGGCTCTCCGGGCCGTGTCCGGCCTTCGACAGGGTCGGCTGCGAGGTCATGGGACGAATTCCTTTGTGCCGAGCGTGCAGATCTTCCGTACGAGCGGTGTACGGCGCCTCATACGAGCGGTGTACGAGTCGGTCCAGTGAAACGGAGGTCAGGGAATTCGTGAACCTTTGATTCCGGATCGTTACTTGAGGTTTCCCTGAGGTTGTGCGATGTTGCCCGCACTTTTCTCGGGCGGCACCCCGCGAGGCCGGACGGAAACAGACGTGTCACACTCGGACCATGCGCGTGTATCTCGGCTCCGACCATGCCGGTTTCGAACTCAAGAACCACCTCGTCGAGTGGCTCACGGCCGCCGGTCACGAGCCCGTCGACTGCGGACCGCTCATCTACGACGCCCAGGACGACTACCCGCCGTTCTGCCTGCGCGCCGCCCGGCGCACGGCGGAGGACCCGGGCTCCCTCGGCATCGTGATCGGCGGCTCCGGCAACGGCGAGCAGATCGCGGCGAACAAGGTGGCGGGCGTCCGCGCCGCCCTCGCGTGGAGCGAGGAGACCGCAGCGCTGGGCCGCCAGCACAACGACGCCAACGTGGTGTCGGTCGGCGCCCGCATGCACACGCGCGAAGAGGCGACGAAGTTCGTCGAGATCTTCCTGAGCACCCCGTTCTCGGGCGACGAGCGCCACATCCGCCGCATCGACATGCTCTCGGCCTACGAGACCACCGGCGACCTCCCCGAGATCCCCGCCCACCACCCGCAGCAGTAGCCCGCCCGCGGAGCGCCGGACGGAGGCCGACCCGGCCCGTCCGGCGTACCGGGACGAGCATGCCGCGCGACACGGCGGCCCGGGGCGCGCCCCCGGCCGCAGGAGCGGCAGCGGCGAAGGGGCGGCACCCGGCCGCCCTCAGGACGTACGACGCGGGAGGACCCCGTGCCCGAGGGGCACACGATTCACCGGCTGGCCGAGGACTACGCGGCCGCCTTCCGGGGGCGCCGTGTCCGCGTCACCAGCCCCCAGGGCAAGTTCGCGGACGCCGCCGCCCTGCTCGACGGCACCGTCCTGGAGTCCGCCGACGCGCACGGCAAGCACCTCTTCCTCGGCTTCCGGGCGTCCGAGTGGATCCACATCCACCTCGGCCTCTTCGGCCGGGTCGCCTTCGGCCCCGCCCCCGCCCCGCCGCCCACGGACACCGTCCGCCTGCGCCTCGCCGACGACACCTCGTACGTCGACCTGCGCGGGCCGACGACCTGCGCCCTGATCACCGACGCGGGGAAGCAGGCCGTGCACGACCGGCTCGGCCCCGACCCGCTGCGGCCCGACGCCGACCCGGCGCGGGCCTACCGGCGCCTCTCCCGCAGCCGTACGACCGTCGCCGCCCTGCTCATGGACCAGACGGTCGTCGCGGGCGTCGGCAACGTCTACCGGGCCGAGGTCCTCTTCCGGCACGGCATCGACCCCTACCGGCCCGGCAAGGACATCACGCCCGCCGAATGGGACGCGGTCTGGGCCGACCTGACCGCCCTCATGCGCGAGGGCGTCCGCCACAACCGCATCGACACCGTCCGCCCGGAGCACACCCCCGAGGCCATGGGCCGCCCGCCCCGTGTCGACGACCACGGCGGCGAGGTCTACGTGTACCGCAGGGCCGGCCTGCCCTGCCACATCTGTGGCGGCGAGATCCGCACCGCCGGTCTCGCCGCCCGCAATCTCTTCTGGTGCCCGGCCTGCCAGACCCGCTGACCCTCAGAAGCCGTGCGGCAGCCACGGCGCGACCGGCGAGGTGAACCCCGCCGACGCCTCGGCCACCGCGCCCTGGCGCAGCTCCCGCACCAGCCCCGCCCCGGCGAGCGACGCCAGGGACACCCCGCCCAGGTACGCAGACCCCAACTCCCGCACGGTGAGGGCGAGATCGGCCGCGTCCCGGGTCGGCGCGCAGGACGCGCCCTTGGCGTCGCCGGTGAGCCGCCAACGCCCCGTGTTCCAGGGGCAGAACGCGTCCTCCACCTCGAACACCACGTCCACCGGCGCCTGGTAGGTCCGGGCCTCCAGCGCGGCACCGACGTCCACGAGCCGCACGTGCATCGCGTCCCTGGTGCGCATCGCGCAGCGCCGCACGTCGGACACCAGGTACTGCCAGCCGTCGTCCGTCGGACGGCCCTTGGTGCGCAGCGTGGTCGTCAGGTCGATGCCGAGGAGGAACCGCCACAGCGCGGCCCGCACCACCGGGTCGAGCCCCTCCAGGTCCTCCAGGACGACCGTCCCGGCGTGCCCGGCCATCGTCCACTCCGGCTTCACCCGGAAGCGCGTGTAGCCGACGACCTCGCCGTCCCGCTCCGCGACCACGCACTGGAGCGGGGAGGCGCCCTGCCGCTCGCCCTCCGGGTCGAGCAGCGCCACCCGCTCCCAGCCGGGCCGGCGCGCCAGCATTCCCGGACGCAGCGGCACCTGCGCCGCGTACACGGCCTCGCAGGCGTCGAGCACGTCGGCGGGGCGCGCGTACCGCAGGCGTACGTCGTCGGTGCCGGGCGGCACCGACAGCCGTACCCGGGTGGTGTCGATCTCCGCGTTGAGGGCCATCGTGCCGATGCCGTAGCCGAACCGGCCGTAGATCTCCGGCTCCGAGGCGGTCAGCACGGCCACCGGCTCGCCCCAGGAGCGCACGTCGTCCAGCTGGCGCCGCATCATCGACGTGAGCACCCCGCGCCGCCGGTGGGTGGCCGCCACGCTCACCATCGTGACGCCCGCGGCGGGCACGCAGGAGCCGCCGGGGACCGACAGGCGGAAGGTGAACGCGCCCGCGGTGCCCACGCACAGGTCGCCGTCCCAGGCGCCGAGCGAACGGTCGTACTCGGTGAGCACGCTCCACAGTTCGCGCTCCTCGGACGACTCGTCCACCCCGCCGAAGGCGCGCAGCAGATTCCCGTACCAGGCGTCCCACTCGTTCTTCCGCAGCACCCGCACGTCAGTCGTCATGGGCCATGCCTATCAGGACAATGCGGTGCGAGCGAGGGAATTTCGCCCGGGTTACCGGAACCGTTCTTCCGTGAAGTTCCCTGTGAACTTGAGCGCTCGGACGGGGGACAAGTGGGACCTCCCGTGCCAAGGGGCTGGTCCGATGGATAGGGTCCCGAGCAATGGCAGCAGGACGAGAGCGGCGCACGGCCGCCGAGACGTTCCCGGCCCGGTTGAAGAAGCAGTGGCACCGGGCCCGCACCGCCCTGCGCAGATCCGCCGTCGACTACTTCCGCGGAGACGGTTCGGACTGGATCGCGCTGGTCGGCCTGCTCCTGATGATCCCGGTGATCGCGGCCACCACGATGGTCGACTCGGTGTGGTGCTCGCCGTCCGCGCTCGTCCTGCCGATCGTCGCCGGCGGGCTGCTGCTGCGGCCCGCCAGCCTGCTCGGCCTGTACGCCGCCGCGGCCACGGCCCTCATCGTGGAGTCCGTCAAGCTCGGCCCGTACACCCAGGGTCCGTCCCGGGTCACGCCGGGCGTCGTGCTCGTCGTCGCGGCGTGCGGCCTCTTCGGGCTGCTCATCGCCCAGTTCCGCAGCCGGGTCGGTGTGCCCTGGCGGCGCGGCGGCACCATGCTGTTCGACCTGCGCGAGCGCATCCGCGTGCAGAGCAAGCTGCCCCAGCTGCCGCAGGGCTGGCACCGGGAGATGGCGCTGCGGCCCGCGGGCGGGCAGTCCTTCTCGGGCGACTTCGTGGTGGCGGCCCGCACGAACGGCGGGCGGACCCTGGAGGTCGTCCTCACCGACGTCTCCGGCAAGGGCATGGACGCCGGATCGCGCGCGCTGCTCCTGTCGGGCGCCTTCGGCGGCCTGCTCGGCTCGCTGCCGCCGCACGCCTTCCTGCCCGCGGCCAACGGCTACCTCCTGCGCCAGGACTGGGACGAGGGCTTCGCGACCTCCATCCACCTGGTCCTCGACCTGGACTCCGGCGACTACGAGCTGTTCTCCGCCGGGCACCCGCCGGGCCTCCAGCTCAGCGCGGGCAGCGGCCGCTGGGAGGAGAAGGTGGCCGAAGGACCCCTCCTCGGGGTGTACGACGGCGCCCAGTTCGACCCGGTGAAGGGCTCGCTGCGTCCCGGGGACGTCCTGATGCTGTTCACGGACGGGCTGGTGGAGACCGCCGACCGCGACATCGTGGAGGGCATCGACCGCCTCACCGGCGAGGCGGACCGCTATGTCGCGGGCGGTTTCCACGGAGCCGCCTGGCACCTCATCGAGGCGGTGGCCAAGGACGTCAACGACGACCGGGCGCTGCTGCTGATCTGCCGCGACGGGCCCACGGCGGCCCGCTAAGCACTGCCCCGGCGGGGCGGGCGGGCCCTGGGAGACACTGGGGGCGTGACGCAGACTCTCCTGACCCTGGCCGAAGTCGAAGCCCTCGCCCGCACGGCGCACGCCGCGCAGAGCGACAAGGCGGGCCGGCCGTACGCAGAGCACCTCCAGGCCGTGGCGGAGGGGGTGCGCGAGCGCGGCGGCGACGACGAGCAGATGGCGGCGGCCTGGCTGCACGACGCCGTCGAGGACGGCGTCCTCTCCCACGAGTGGCTGAGCGGCGCCGCGCTGACCCAGCGCACGAAGGACATCGTCCTCGCGCTCACCAAGGGCGAGGACGAGCCCCCGGAGTCGTACGCGGCACGCGTCCGCTCGACCCCGGGGGCTCTCGTGGTGAAGGCGGCGGACCTGGCGCACAACGGCGACCCGGCCCGGCTCGCGGCCCTCGACGAGCACACCCGGGCCAGGCTGGCCAAGAAGTACGCCACGATGCGCGCGCTTCTCGGCCTGCCGCCCGCGTGAGGGCCACCGCGGCCGCTACCGGGCCGAGTTGGCCCTGGCGCGCTCGCGGGCGAGCTCCGTGGCGTCCCGCTTGAACGCCCACTCCATCTTCGGCTCCATCGCCCATCGGAACATGCGCTGGACCGGCGGCGTGCACAGCACCGTGATGACCGCGGCCGCGAAGAGCGTCGCGAAGATCTCGCCGTAGGGCTTCTGCAGCCAGGCGTAGCTGTCGTACCAGCCCCAGAAGCGGGAGCCCTTGGCGAGGAAGCCGTGCAGCAGGTAGCCGTACAGCGTGCCCGCGCCCAGCACCGTGAACCACGTCTGCCGGCGCGGCACCCAGGCGAAGAAGCACGAGGTGAGCACCATCGAGCAGCCGAAGAGCGCGAGCGTCATGACGACCCCGGCCCACCACGGCGCACCCAGCTCCTGAGCGCTGTCCCGGTGGTAGAACCAGGCCGAGTTCATCTTCGGCCCGACCCAGTAGGCCACCGCCAGCGCGCCCGCGAAGAGGGGCAGCGACAGCAGCCGGACCTCGCGGCGCCGCATCAGCTGGAAGTACTCGGGCTTCATGAACAGGCCCATGACGAAGAACGGCAGGAACTGGAGCACCCGTTGCAGGTCGAGGTCGTCACCGATGTCGGGCGAGACCGAGGCCAGGACGGCGACGGCGAGCGCGAGCGGTACGGGCCAGCGCACGACCTTCCACAGCGGGGTGGTCAGCCGCCACACGAACAGGGCGACCAGGAACCAGGTCAGGTACCAGGGGTCGAGCAGACTGATCGGGTGCGTCGGGTCGTCGTCCGCGTACCGCTTGAAGAGGGAGTACGCGACCTCGAAGAGCACGTACGGCACGGCGACGCCCGTGACCAGCCGACGGAGCCGGTCGGCGCGCATGTCGAAACTGCGCGAGAAGTAGCCGGAGATGAGGATGAACGCCGGCATGTGGAAGGTGTACACGACCATGTACAGCGCCTCCGCGGCGCGGCTGTGGTCGGTGAGCGGCTCCCAGGCGTGACCCATCGCGACGAGGACGATCGCCAGGTACTTGGCGTTGTCGAAGAAGGCGTCGCGCTGTTTGGCCGGCGGGCCGCCGGGGGAGGCGGTACGGGCGGCCGGCGGTGCCGGGTGGGGCGAGCGCGGACTCGGCACTCCGTCCACCGGCGGCTGTGCCGGGGGGAGCGGCGCTCTGTCGTGGCCGTGCGGACGCAACGAGTTCGTCACAGGCCCTCCCACCAGGAACTCGGCGGGTCGGTCCGTGACCTCGCTGCACTTGCGGGGGACGAGGCAGCGTGGAACATCTGAGGCACCCTAGCGTTGTCTGCGGGATTACGTAAAACCCCTGGGTGTGATTACTGCTTTCGCCTGCGCATACCCCCGATTCGGCGAAGCCAACATACGAATCCGAACACAGTCCGATCATCGATCGGCAGAACCTGTCCGCCCGTTGTGTCCCGCTTCATCCTGACTAAATGGTGCATAACACTCGCGGCCGACTCCTGTGGAATGTCCGTTTCCGGTTGCTTCCCTTGCCCGCGTTCGGCGCTCCGGGTGTGCCCGCTCCGACAATTCGAATTACCTGCGAACAGGATGTGTGGGCATGGAAACGATCACGCTCAATTCCTGATGCGGAGTCATCCTCGAATTGCCGTACGGGCAGCCTGCGCCGGGTCCCGTGGGGCCCGTGCGGCGACGCGGCCTCCAGGTCTCCTCGACCGACGTTGCCTCACCAGCCGCATACCGTGGGCCTGTTGGTGGCACGATGGACCTGGCGGGGGTGCGCGGGGCTGGCGCTCCCGGGCCGGGAGAGCGGAACCGACCGTAGGGTGTGATCAGTTGTGGCCATTTCGCTGTCAGTGGTGCTGCTGTTGGCGATCATCCTGGTGGTGTTGATCCGGGGGGGATCGATCAAGGCGGGGCCCGCCATCGTGGCGGTGCTCTTCGGCTTCTTCCTCGCCTCGACCGGGATGGCTCCGTCCATCAACCGGTTCCTGAACTCGATAGCGGAGACCATCAACTCGATCAGCTTCTGACCGGACCCCCGGTGAGCGGCGCGCGCCCACCGTGACCGCCGCGCGGGTCACGCCGAGCGCCCCCTCCGCGACCCCACACCACGGGAGCCCCCGCGAACCAAGGGACCGCCGCCGAGCCACCGCTCCCGGCGCGGTCCCGCACCACCGCTCACGCATCCGCGCGCCCGGCAGCCCCCTGCGGCGACGGACGGTACCCGGAACACGACAGAGGGCCAGGCCGAGGAGTGATCCTCTGCCTGGCCCTGCGTCATGTGGAGCGGGCGACGGGAATCGAACCCGCGTAGCTAGTTTGGAAGACTAGGGCTCTACCATTGAGCTACGCCCGCACGGCTCGCGCCGCAGGTCAGTGACCGCGGCACAGAAGGCATCGTAGCGGGTCGCACCCACTCGTGGCACACCCGTCACGCACTTCTCCCGCCGGCGCCGCGCACGCGGCGGAAAGGGGCCCGCCGCCGGGCCTGCGGGCATGTACCCTACGTGTCGCACCGACGGGGTGTGGCGCAGCTTGGTAGCGCGTCCGCTTTGGGAGCGGAAGGCCGTGGGTTCAAATCCCGCCACCCCGACCACCTGGATCTTCGTCAGGACGGCTGGTTCCGGCAGGGAACGCCGGGGATCCCGCGATCTCCTTTTGGGGCGTGTACCGCCTGCGGCTAGTATGCAAACTGCGCGCCCGTATGTCTGCACTGTCATGTCTCGCAAGGGCCGCGAATCCCCAGAGGCTCTGCCCGACCGGCAGAGGCACGCAGAACCCCCAAGAAGTCAGCCACAAGGAGACCGAACCGTGAAGAGCGCCGTGGAGACCCTGAACCCGACTCGGGTTCGGCTCACTGTCGAGGTGCCCTTCGAGGAGCTCAAGGACAGCCTCGACGCGGCGTACAAGAAGATCAACCAGCAGGTCACGGTGAAGGGGTTCCGGAAGGGCAAGATCCCGGCGCGCGTCATCGACCAGCGGTTCGGTCGTGGCGCCGTGCTCGAGGAAGCCGTCAACGACGCGCTCCCGAAGTTCTACACCGAAGCGGTCAACGAGGCTGAGCTGAACGTCCTCGGCCAGCCCGAGGTCGACATCACCGAGCTGAAGGACGGCGAGACGCTGAACTTCACCGCCGAGGTCGACGTCCGCCCGACCATCGAGATCCCGGACTACTCCGGCATCGAGGTCGAGGTCGACGCCGTCGAGGTCAGCGACGAGGACGTCGAGAAGGCCGTCACCGAGCTGCGCGAGCGCTTCGCCTCGACCTCCCCGGTCGAGCGCGCCGCCCAGGAGGGTGACGTCGTCACCCTCGACCTGGAGGCCAAGGTCGACGGAGAGATCCTGGAGGACGGCGTCGCGTCCGGCGTCTCCTACACCATCGGCTCCGGCGAGCTGCTCGACGGCATCGACGAGGCCGTGACGGGCGTGGAGGCCGGTGGCGAGGCCACCTTCACCTCCGAGCTCAAGGGCGGCTCGGCGGCCGGCAAGGAGGCCGAGGTCACCGTCAAGGTCACTCAGGTCGCCGCCCGCGAACTGCCCGAGCTGGACGACGACTTCGCGCAGCTCGCGTCCGAGTTCGACAACCTCGACGAGCTCAAGGCCGACAGCCGCAAGCGCCTCGAGAACATGAAGCAGTACGACCAGGCCACGCAGGCCCAGGAGCGTGTCCTGGAGAAGCTGCTCGAGCTGGTCGAGGTCCCGGTCCCCGAGAAGCTCCTCGCGGACGAGATCCAGACCCGCAAGCACAACCTCGAGCACCACCAGCTCGGCCAGATGGGCCTCGACCTCGCGAAGTACCTGGAGATCCAGGGCAAGACCGAGGAAGAGTTCGACGCCGAGACCGAGGAAGCCGCGGTCAAGGGCATCAAGACGCAGTTCGTCCTCGACGAGCTCGTCAACAAGGAGAAGCTGAACGTCAACCAGGAGGAGCTCACCGAGCACCTCATGCGGCGCGCCGCCTCCTCCGGCATGTCCCCCGACCAGTTCGCCCAGGCCGTCGTCGAGGGCGGCCAGGTCCCGATGCTGGTCGGCGAGGTCGCCCGCGGCAAGGCCCTCGCGGTCGTCGTCGAGGCCGCCACGGTCAAGGACACCAACGGCGAGATCGTCGACCTGGACGACGAGGACGAGACGGCCGAGACCGTCGAGGCCCCCGCCGAGTCCACGGAGACCCCCGCCGAGGACAAGCCCGAGGCCTGACCCTCACCAGCACACCAAGCCGGGCCCCCAGGACATCCACGTCCCGGGGGCCCGTCGCGGCATAAAGGGCACGACACACGCGCCCGAGGGCCCGCAGGGCCCGTTCAGGGGCGCGAGGAACTGCGCGCTCAGCCCAGTACAGCCGGCACCCGCCGACGCCCCGAGCCCGGCAGACGCGCGCCCGAGGGCCCGCAGGGCCCACAGGGCCGTCCAGGGGCGCGAGGAACTGCGCGCCCAGCCCAGTCCGGCCGGGACTCGCCGACGAACCGGACCCGGCAGACGCCCCCGCGGGGACCCGCAGGGCCCCTCCAGGCACGCGGGAGAGAAACTGGGCGCCCGCCCAGGACACCCCGCACCCGCCGACGACCCGGCACACGGCACACACCCCCGCGACGCCGAAGGGGGCCGACGGTTCCCCCACCCCAGGGCCACCGAACCCCCGATCAAGCCAGCGCAGCGCATGCGCTCACAGCGAACAGTTCCGTCTGCGGGATTCTCCGGAGGGACCCGCGCGTTAGGGTCCATGAATACGAGGGCAGGGGAGTCCCCGAAGCCGCCCCGGGGCGGTGCGGGTGGGGCCCCAGGCCTGAGCAGAAGACGTGAGACGGCCCGGCGCCGTCGCAAGACGAGCAGGTGGATACGTGACGAATCTGATGCCCACAGCTGCCGGCGACCCCATCGGTGGTGGCCTCGGCGACCAGGTCTACAACCGACTGCTCGGCGAGCGAATCATCTTCCTCGGCCAGGCGGTCGACGATGACATCGCCAACAAGATCACGGCGCAGCTGCTGCTCCTTGCCTCCGACCCGGACAAGGACATCTACCTCTACATCAACAGCCCCGGCGGCTCGATCACGGCCGGCATGGCGATCTACGACACCATGCAGTACATCAAGAACGACGTGGTGACGATCGCCATGGGCATGGCGGCCTCGATGGGCCAGTTCCTGCTCAGCGCCGGCACCCCCGGCAAGCGCTTCGCCCTGCCGAACGCCGAGATCCTGATCCACCAGCCCTCCGCCGGCCTCGCGGGCTCCGCGTCGGACATCAAGATCCACGCCGAGCGGCTGCTGCACACCAAGAAGCGGATGGCGGAGCTGACCGCCTTCCACACCGGCCAGAGCGTGGAGCAGATCACCCGCGACTCCGACCGTGACCGCTGGTTCGACCCGATCGAGGCCAAGGAGTACGGCCTCATCGACGACATCATGCCCACCGCAGCCGGCATGCCGGGCGGCGGCGGCACCGGGGCGGCGTAACAGGCTCGGGCCGGTGCGGGCCGACGTACGCGGCACCCGCCGCCGTACGCCGGCGCGTGAGCCCCTCGAGCCCCCCAGTCGACGCCTCAGCCCCTTTCAGGCTTCCAGGAGACACAGAGTGAACGACTTCCCCGGCAGCGGCATCTACGCCCGCACGCAGGCCGAGTACACCGGTCCTCGTGCTGAGTCCCGCTACGTCATCCCGCGCTTCGTCGAGCGCACCTCGCAGGGCGTGCGTGAGTACGACCCGTACGCGAAGCTCTTCGAGGAGCGCGTGATCTTCCTCGGCGTGCAGATCGACGACGCCTCCGCCAACGACGTCATGGCGCAGCTGCTGTGCCTGGAGTCGATGGACCCCGACCGCGACATCTCGGTCTACATCAACAGCCCCGGCGGCTCCTTCACGGCGCTCACGGCCATCTACGACACGATGCAGTTCGTGAAGCCGGACATCCAGACGGTCTGCATGGGCCAGGCCGCCTCCGCGGCCGCCATCCTGCTGGCCGCCGGTACGCCGGGCAAGCGCATGGCCCTGCCGAACGCCCGCGTGCTGATCCACCAGCCGTACAGCGAGACGGGCCGCGGCCAGGTCTCGGACCTGGAGATCGCCGCCAACGAGATCCTCCGGATGCGCGGTCAGCTGGAGGACATGCTGGCCAAGCACTCCACCACGCCGATCGACAAGATCCGCGAGGACATCGAGCGCGACAAGATCCTCACGGCCGAGGACGCGCTCTCGTACGGCCTGATCGACCAGATCATCTCCACCCGGAAGATGAACAACTCGGCGGTTGCCTGACGCGACGCTGTATCGTCTGCCGCTCCTTGGCACGGAGCACGTCAAAGTGAACCGTGCCAAGGGGGGCCCGAACGGGGGTCCCGGCAAGGTACCGTCGGACATAAGGCAGCACCAGGAGCCGTCGAACCCAGGCGACTCCCAGGCGAAGGGGAAGCACACCGTGGCACGCATCGGTGACGGCGGCGATCTGCTCAAGTGCTCGTTCTGTGGCAAGAGCCAGAAGCAGGTCAAGAAGCTCATCGCAGGCCCCGGTGTGTACATCTGCGACGAGTGCATCGACCTCTGCAACGAGATCATCGAGGAAGAACTCGCGGAGACGAGCGAGGTCCGCTGGGAGGAGCTCCCCAAACCGCGGGAGATCTACGAGTTCCTCGAGGGGTACGTCGTGGGCCAGGAGGCCGCCAAGAAGGCGCTCTCGGTCGCGGTGTACAACCACTACAAGCGGGTCCAGGCCGGGGAGAACGGCGGGGCGCAGGGCCGTGACGACGCCATCGAGCTGGCGAAGTCGAACATCCTGCTGCTGGGCCCGACGGGCTCCGGCAAGACCTTGCTCGCCCAGACCCTGGCCCGCATGCTGAACGTCCCGTTCGCCATCGCCGACGCGACGGCGCTGACGGAGGCCGGGTACGTCGGCGAGGACGTCGAGAACATCCTGCTGAAGCTGATCCAGGCGGCGGACTACGACGTCAAGAAGGCCGAGACCGGCATCATCTACATCGACGAGATCGACAAGGTCGCCCGCAAGAGCGAGAACCCGTCGATCACCCGCGATGTCAGCGGCGAGGGCGTGCAGCAGGCCCTGCTGAAGATCCTGGAGGGCACCACCGCCTCGGTCCCGCCGCAGGGCGGCCGCAAGCACCCCCACCAGGAGTTCATCCAGATCGACACGACGAACGTGCTGTTCATCGTGGGCGGTGCCTTCGCGGGCCTGGAGAAGATCATCGAGTCCCGGGCCGGCGCCAAGGGCATCGGCTTCGGCGCGACGATCCGCTCCAAGCGCGAGATCGAGTCCAAGGACCAGTTCGAGGCCGTCATGCCGGAGGACCTGGTGAAGTTCGGGATGATCCCCGAGTTCATCGGCCGGCTCCCCGTCATCACCTCGGTCCACAACCTCGACCGCGAGGCGCTCCTCCAGATCCTGGTGGAGCCGCGCAACGCGCTGATGAAGCAGTACCAGCGCCTCTTCGAACTCGACGGTGTGGAGCTGGAGTTCGAGCGCGAGGCCCTGGAGGCCATCGCCGACCAGGCCATCCTCCGCCAGACCGGCGCGCGCGGACTGCGCGCCATCATGGAAGAGGTCCTGATGTCGGTGATGTACGAGGTCCCGTCCCGCAAGGACGTGGCCCGAGTCGTCATCACCGCGGACGTCGTTCACTCGAACGTGAACCCGACGCTGATCCCGAGGGACGCGCGCAACGGCCGCGGCCCGGGAGAGCAGAAGACGGCGTAGTCCGCCGCGGTACGCGCAGTGAAGAGGCCCCGGTCGGACGACCGGGGCCTCTTCACTGCGGTGAGCGCGTCAGATCTTGACGCGCACGTCGTTGCGGAGCTTCGCGGCGAGGTCCGCCGTGTTCTCCATCGAGCCGCCCTTGCCGGTGGCGAACGTGCTCAGGTCGAGCGCGAACACGGAGGCGACCGTGCTGTGGTCGGCCCAGATGCACAGCGGCATCTTCACTGTCTTCGGGGTACTGCTCGTGCTCGACTTCTCGTTGTTGGTGATCTCGGTCTCCTGGCACTTCAGGATGCCGTTCTTGAAACCGTCCGGGGTGAACTCCTGCGGGCTGCCGAGGAGCTTGCCCGTGCTGGCGTCGCCGCTCTGGTCCTTCTCCGACTCGGACTTGGCCTTGGCGAACATGGCGTCGACGACCCCCTCCGGGTCGTCGATGGTGCCGTACACGCCACTGAACGAGAGGTTCTTACCGGTCAGACCGCTGCCGCTGGAGTAGCCGGCGCTGACGTCCTTGGCGTCCTTCACGCCCCACTTCTCGAAGTCCTTGAGGTCTTCCTCGGACGTCGGGCTGGACGATCCCTTGCTCTTCTTGTACGAGCCGTCGAGCACCTTGGCCGGCGTCGTCAGCTTGTGGGGGCCGTCGTCCGCGACGGACGAGGAGCCGCCGCCCGACCCGAGCACGAAGTACGCGCCGACGGCTATCGCCGCCACGACCGCCACCGCGCCGATGACCAGGCCGGTCTTCTTCTTGCCCCCGGCCGGGGCGGGCGGCTGCGGCGCGCCGTAGGGCTGCTGGCCGTACGGCTGCTGGGGCGGAACGCCAGGAGGAGCCTGCTGCGGATAGCCGTAGCCGGGCTGCTGGGGAGCCTGCTGCGGGTAGCCGTAGCCGGGCTGCGGCGCCTGCGGCTGCTGACCGTAGGGCCCGGGCTGCTGGGGCTGCTGACCGTACGGTCCGGGCTGCTGAGGCTGCCCGCCGTACGGGCCCGGCTGGTTGTAGCTCATTACTGGGTTCCCCTCCGGATACTCATCTGTTCCGAACATCCTGGCGCAAGGTCGTACGCGGAAGGGCGCCGGGGGCCTCACCGTTACTGAAGAATCCCGTTTCGGGACGGGCCCGTGACACCTCTAAACTGGCTCCGTGACCGACAACGCTCAGCAGCAGCCGCCAGCATCCACTCCCGAACTGCCGACCCAGTACGCGCCGGCCGAGGTAGAGGGGAAGCTGTACGAGCGCTGGGTGGAGCGGGGCTATTTCACCGCGGACGCCAAGAGCGACAAGCCTCCGTACACCATCGTCATCCCGCCGCCGAACGTGACCGGCTCCCTGCACCTGGGCCACGCCTTCCAGCACACGCTCATGGACGCCCTGACGCGCCGTAAGCGCATGCAGGGATTCGAGGCGCTGTGGCTGCCCGGCATGGACCACGCCGGTATCGCCACCCAGAACAAGGTCGAGCAGCAGCTCGCCGAGGAGGGCAAGTCCCGCCAAGACCTGGGGCGCGAGGAGTTCGTCGAGCGCGTCTGGCAGTGGAAGGAGGAGTACGGCGGCAAGATCCTCGGGCAGATGCGCCGGCTCGGCGACGGCGTGGACTGGTCGCGTGAGCGGTTCACCATGGACGAGGGCCTGTCCGAGGCCGTCCAGACCATCTTCAAGCGGCTGTTCGACGACGAGCTGATCTACCGCGCCGAGCGCATCATCAACTGGTGCCCGCGCTGCCTCACCGCGATCTCCGACATCGAGGTCGAGTACCAGGAGGACGACGGCGAGCTCGTCTCCATCCGGTACGGCGAGGGCGACGAGACGCTCGTGGTCGCCACCACCCGCGCCGAGACGATGCTCGGCGACACCGCCGTCGCCGTCCACCCCGACGACGAGCGCTACCGTCACCTCGTCGGCAAGCGGATCAAGCTGCCGCTGACCGACCGCACCATCCCCGTCGTCGCGGACACGCACGTCGACCCCGAGTTCGGCACCGGCGCCGTGAAGGTGACCCCCGCCCACGACCCGAACGACTTCGCGATCGGCCAGCGCCACGGCCTGGAGTCGATCACGGTCATGGACGAGCGGGCGGTCATCACCGTCCACGGCCCGTTCCAGGGACTCGACCGCTACGAGGCCCGTTCCGCCATCGTCGGCGCGCTGCGCTCGCAGGGCCGGATCGTCGCCGAGAAGCGCCCGTACGTCCACTCGGTGGGCCACTGCTCGCGCTGCCGGACGACCGTCGAGCCGCGCCTGTCCATGCAGTGGTGGGTCAAGGTCGCCCCGCTCGCGAAGGCGGCCGGCGACGCCGTCCGGGACGGGCGCGTCGCGATCCACCCCGCCGACATGTCGAAGCGCTACTTCGACTGGGTCGACAACATGCACGACTGGTGCATCTCACGGCAGTTGTGGTGGGGCCACCGCATCCCCGTCTGGTACGGGCCCGAGGGCGAGGTCGTCTGCGTCGGCCCCGACGAGGAGCCGCCCGGCACGGAGGCCGAGGGCTGGACCCAGGACACCGACGTCCTGGACACCTGGTTCTCCTCGGGCCTGTGGCCGTTCTCCACGCTCGGCTGGCCGGAGCGCACCCCGGACCTGGAGAAGTTCTACTCCACCGACGTCCTGCTCACAGGACACGACATCATCTTCTTCTGGGTCGCCCGGATGATGATGTTCGGCCTGTACGCGATGGACGGCGAGGTCCCCTTCAAGACCATCGCGCTCACCGGCCTGGTCCGCGACGAGCGCGGCAAGAAGATGTCGAAGTCCTTCGGCAACGTGGTGGACCCGCTCGACTGGATGGACGCGTACGGCTCCGACGCCGTCCGCTTCACCCTGGCCCGCGGCGCCAACCCCGGTACGGACGTGCCGATCGGCGAGGACTGGGTCCAGGCCTCCCGCAACTTCGCCAACAAGATCTGGAACGCCACGCGGTTCGCCCTGATGAACGGCGCGACGGTCGAGGGCCCGCTGCCCGACGCCTCGCAGATGTCCGCGACGGACCGCTGGATCCTGTCCCGGCTGAACAAGACGGTCGCCGAAGTCGACGCGCTCTACGAGGACTTCCAGTTCGCGAAGCTCTCCGACGCCCTCTACCACTACGCGTGGGACGAGGTGTTCGACTGGTACGTCGAGCTGTCCAAGACTACGTTCATGGGCGGCGGCGAGGCGGCCAAGGTCTCCGGACGGGTTCTCGGCGAGGTCCTGGACGTCACGCTGCGGCTGCTCCACCCGGTCGTCCCGTTCGTCACGGAGACCCTGTGGACGACCCTCACCGGCGGTGAGTCCGTCGTGATCGCCGACTGGCCGAAGGACAGCGGCTTCCGCGACGACGCCGCCGAGCGGGAGATCGAGACGCTCCAGCAGGTCATCACCGAGGTCCGCCGCTTCCGCGCCGACCAGGGTCTCCAGCCCGGCCAGCGCGTCCCGGCCCGGCTGACCCTCGACGGGACCGCACTGGCCCCGCACGAGGCGGCCATCCGCCAGCTGCTGCGCCTCCAGCCGGAGGGCGAGGAGTTCACGGCCACGGCGACCCTGCCGGTCGGGGGAGCGCAGGTCGCGCTCGACCTCTCCGGCACGATCGACGTCGCCGCGGAGCGCAAGCGGCTGGCCAAGGACCTCGCCGCCGCCGAGAAGGAGAAGGCCCAGGCGACCGCCAAGCTCGGCAACGAGGCGTTCCTCGCCAAGGCCCCGGACAACGTGGTCGAGAAGATCCGCACCCGCCTCGCCAAGGCGGACGAGGACATCGCCCGCATCGGGACCCAGCTGGACCGGCTCCCCCAGGCGTAACCGCCCCACCCCCCGAGAAGGGCCCCCGATGCCGTCACGGCACCGGGGGCCTTCCCCTGTCCGACCCCCGCCCCCTGACGGTGGGCACCGCCCGGCCCCTCGGGCGCTCCGCCCCGGCCCCCGGAGACTCCGCCCCGGCTCCCGCCCCGACCCCCGGGTTCCTGCGGTGGGCTCCGCCCGGGCCCTCGCCACCCCCAGTCCGCGGTGCCGCTTCCCGTCCGGCGTGCGCCCCCGCGTCGCCTGTCGGTGCGGCTCCGTAGACTGGGCTCCGTGAGTGAGCTCCCCCCGCACGACGACAGCAGCGAGTCCGATCCCCTCGATTCCTTCGACGAGATCGTCGCGCACGAGACCGAGCGCGACCCGGACCTCGCGGTGATCGAGGCCGGCAGCCGCACCCTGCGCACCCAGGGCGGCGTGCCGCAGCCGGACGTACCGGCGCGCCCGGCCGACCCCGAGACGGACAAGGCGCTGCGCGAGGTCGAGGCCGAGCTCGCCACGCGCTGGGGCGAGACGAAGCTGGAGCCGTCCGTCGACCGCATCAGCGCGCTGATGGACGTCCTGGGCGAGCCGCAGCGCGCGTACCCCGCCATCCACATCACGGGCACGAACGGCAAGACGTCCACGGCCCGCATGATCGAGGCGCTGCTCGGCGCCTTCGAGCTGCGCACCGGCCGGTACACCAGCCCCCACGTGCAGTCCGTCACCGAGCGCATCAGCCTGGACGGCGCGCCGGTCTCCGCCGAGCGGTTCATCGAGACGTACGAGGACATCAAGCCCTACGTCGAGATGGTCGACGCCCGGCAGGAGTACCGCCTGTCCTTCTTCGAGGTGCTGACCGGCATGGCCTACGCGGCCTTCGCCGACGCGCCCGTCGACGTGGCCGTGGTGGAGGTGGGGATGGGCGGCAGCTGGGACGCCACCAACGTCATCGACGGCGCCGTCGCCGTGATCACCCCCATCGACCTGGACCACACGGACCGGCTCGGCTCCACGCCCGGCGAGATCGCCCAGGAGAAGGGCGGCATCGTCAAGCAGGGCGCCACCGTGATCCTGGCCCAGCAGCCGGTCGACGCGGCCCAGGTGCTGCTGAAGAGGGCCGTCGAGGTCGACGCCACGGTGGCCCGGGAGGGCCTGGAGTTCGGCGTGGTCGGGCGCCAGGTCGCCGTCGGCGGCCAGCTGCTCACCCTGCGCGGGCTCGGCGGGGAGTACGAGGAGGTCTTCCTCCCGCTGCACGGCGCCTACCAGGCGCACAACGCGGCCGTGGCGCTCGCCGCGGTGGAGGCGTTCTTCGGGGTGGGCTCCGCGCACTCCCAGGGCCTCGACATCGACACCGTCCGCAAGGCGTTCGCCTCGGTCACCGCGCCGGGCCGGCTGGAGATCGTCCGCCGTTCGCCGACCGTCGTCCTGGACGCCGCGCACAACCCGGCGGGCGCCCGCGCCACGGCCGAGGCCGTCAGCGAGGTCTTCGACTTCAGCCGGCTGATCGGCGTGGTCGGCGCGAGCGGCGACAAGAACGTGCGCGAGCTCCTCGAGGCCTTCGAGCCGATCTTCGCCGAGGTCGTGGTCACCCAGAACTCCAGCCATCGCGCGATGGACGCGGACGAACTGGCCGGTATCGCCGTCGAGGTGTTCGGCGAGGACCGCGTCCAGGTGGAGCCGCGCCTGGACGACGCCCTGGAGGCCGCGATCACCCTCGCGGAGGAGGAGGGCGAGTTCGCCGGCGGCGGCGTCCTCGTCACCGGTTCCGTCATCACCGTCGGCGAGGCCCGACTGCTCCTCGGGAGGGGCTGACCCGTGCGTACGCTCTGTGCATCGACTCTGATCGGCGAGTTCTTCGTGATCGGCTTCGCCGGTCTGGTCGCCATGAAGGACCCGGACCTCGACGTCGCCACGGTCTGGACGGTCAGCGGCATCGCCATGGCGCTGTGCGTCCTGTTCTGCGGCGTGATCACCCGGCCCGGCGGCGTCCAGCTCGGCTGGGCCCTGCAGATCGCCCTGATCGCCTCCGGCTTCGTCGTCCCGACCATGTTCTTCATGGGCGCGGTCTTCGCGGTCCTGTGGTGGGCCTCCCTCCACTACGGACGCAAGATCGACGAGGCGAAGGCCCGCTTCGCCGCCCAGAGCGGCACGGGCAGCCCGTCCGGCGCCTGAACCGTCCGGGCGGCGCCCCGCCGGCTTCCCGGCCGCCCGTCACGTACGGACACCGGCGCCGCGGCGCCACGCCCCGGAGGCCCTGCCCGCCCGGTGCCCCAGCGTGACCGGCGGGCGGGCCCGCAGCCCCGCGGCCGCGCCGTGCCGTGCCGTGTCCCCAGCAGTCCCCGCGGTCCCAGCGGCCCCCGTGCCGGTCCCGGGCGGGGCCCTGCCTGACACTGAGTGATGTCCGCTCCGGGCGGCCCTGTAGCCTCTGAGCCCGCACACCATGTGATCGAAGGAGCCACCACCGTGAGCCAGCGCACCCTCGTCCTGCTCAAGCCGGACGCCGTCCGTCGCGGCCTGACCGGCGAGATCATCAGCCGTATCGAGCGCAAGGCCGGCTGGCAGATCACCGCGCTGGAACTGCGGACCCTGGACCAGGACACGCTGGAGCAGCACTACGGCGAGCACAAGGGCAAGCCCTTCTACGAGCCGCTGGTCGCCTTCATGTCGTCCGGCCCGGTCGTGGCGCTCGTCGTCGAGGGCGAGCGCGTCATCGAGGGCATTCGCGCGCTGGCCGGCCCGACCGACCCCATCGCCGCCGCGCCCGGCTCCATCCGGGGCGACTTCGGAGTCATCGTCCGGGAGAACCTGATCCACGCCTCCGACTCCGAGGAGTCCGCCGAGCGCGAGCTGAAGATCTTCTTCCCCGGCCGGGCCTGAGTCCCGCCGCGCCGGGCGCCCGGCGCGGAGCGGCCGTCCGGGGGAGCCGTCGGGCCGTCGCGCGAGTCGATCTTTTTTCTGACGCAACGTCAGCCGATGGGCCCATTCGGGGAGTGGCGGCCGGACTATTTCGGCCGTCCTCCGGCATATGCGCGGCGATCGGGGGAACGCATGCCCCCGATGGCCCGTCTCCAGAAGCGAGGCGACCCGTCATCTGCTGAGAATTGGCGAAGACCCTCGCGCAGTGTTCGTGCAGGCGCGTCTACGATGGAAGCCTTCACGTCACAGCACCCACCTCGCCGACCTAAAAAGCCATCAAAAGCTCCACTTGGGAAGGCCAGACGAATCCTGATGGGGAACTCAATGTCGTTCATCGGCCGTGACATGGCTGTCGACCTCGGGACCGCCAACACGCTGGTGTACGTCAGGGGTCGCGGGATCGTTCTCAACGAGCCGTCCGTCGTCGCGATCAACACCAACACCGGTGGCATCCTCGCGGTCGGCGCGGAAGCGAAGAAGATGATCGGGCGGACCCCGGGCAACATCGTCGCCGTGCGTCCGCTGAAGGACGGCGTCATCGCCGACTTCGAGATCACCGAGCGCATGCTCCGCTACTTCATCCTGAAGATCCACAAGCGGCGCTACCTCGCTCGTCCTCGCGTCGTCGTCTGCGTGCCCTCGGGCATCACGGGCGTCGAGCGCCGCGCCGTCATCGAGGCGTCGTCCCAGGCGGGCGCCCGCCAGGTGCACATCATCGAGGAGCCCATGGCCGCGGCCATCGGCTCCGGCCTGCCGGTCCACGAGGCCACGGGCAACATGGTGGTGGACATCGGCGGCGGCACCACGGAGGTCGCGGTCATCTCGCTCGGCGGCATCGTCACCGCCCAGTCCATCCGCGTCGCGGGTGACGAGCTGGACAACGCGATCATCCAGCACATCAAGAAGGAGTACAGCCTCCTCCTCGGTGAGCGGACGGCCGAGCAGATCAAGATCACGATCGGCTCCGCGTACGACCTCGACAACGACGAACACACCGAGATCCGGGGCCGGGACCTGGTGTCCGGCCTGCCGAAGACCGTGGTCATCTCCGCCGCCGAGGTCCGCAAGGCCATCGAGGAGCCGGTCAACGCGATCGTCGACGCCGTGAAGACGACGCTCGACAAGTGCCCGCCCGAGCTCTCCGGCGACGTCATGGACCGCGGAATCGTTCTGACCGGCGGCGGAGCCCTGCTGCGCGGTCTCGACGAGCGGCTCCGCCGGGAGACCGGCATGCCGATCCACATCGCCGAGGACCCGCTGGACAGCGTGGCGCTCGGTTCCGGCAAATGCGTCGAGGAGTTCGAGGCGCTCCAGCAGGTTCTGGACGCCCAGCCCCGCCGATGACACGACACTTCGACTCCGCCGTACGAGATGATCCCTTCTCGTACGGCGGATCGTTGATATAGAGGCATAAGCTCCCCCGGGACGCCCGGCGCTGACGAGGCGTCCGCCAACGAATTCCCGAACAATTCCGACGAGGAAGGCACGGCCGCCGCACGTGAGGGACACGAAAGAGAGCCGGCTGCTCCTGGTGCTGCTGATCGCCATCGCGTTCGCGTTGATCACGGTGGACATCCGCGGTGGGGAGGACTCACCGGTCGACGGTGCCCGGCAGGCAGCCGCCACCGTCTTCGGCCCGATCGAGAACGGGGTGTCGTCCGCGGTCGACCCGGTCGGCAACGCGGTCGCCGCGGTACGCGACTCGGGTGACCGGCACGACCGCGTCGCCCGCCTGGAGAACGAGAACGCGGCGCTGAAGGCGAAGCTCGGCAGCGACGACCGCAACCGCAGCCGGGTCAAGCAGCTCGACAGGATGCTCAAGACGGCCGGCGCCGGCCAGTACGGCATCAAGGGCGCCGAGGTCATCGCCATAGGAGCGGCCCAGGGCTTCTCCTGGACCGTCACCATCGACGTCGGCGCGAACGACGGCATCAAGCGCGACATGACCGTCCTGAACGGCGACGGCCTGGTCGGACGGGTCACCACCGTCGGCCCGAACACGGCGACCGTGCTGCTCGCCAACGACCCCGACTTCACCGTCGGCACGCGCATGGAGTCCACCGACGAACTCGGCTTCGCCGACGGGCAGGGCGACCGCCCGCTGCGCGTCCAGCTCCTCAACGGCAAGGCCAAGGTGGCCAAGGGGGACCGGCTGGTCACCTTCGGCTCGCAGGCCGACAAGCCGTTCGTGCCCGGCGTCCCGGTCGGCGTCGTCTCCCGCGTCGACCCCTCCGGCGGCGACCTGACCCGCACGGTCTACGTCCGGCCCTTCGTCTCGTTCACGAAGCTCGACATCGTCGGGGTCGTCGTGGAGGCCCCGCGCAAGGACCCGCGCGACGAGGTCCTCCCGGCCAAGCCCAAGCCCACCCCCACGCCGACGGTGACCGTGACGGTCACCCCCTCGGCGGACGCGCCCGTCGACGGCCAGCAGCAGTAGGAGCCGAATCCCATGCGTTTCAACCGGATGCTGCTCTCCGCCACCCTGGTGGTCGTCGCCCTGGTGATCCAGGTGAGCGTCCTCGCCCGGCTGCATCTCCCCGGCGCCGTCCCCGACCTGGCGCTCCTCACCGTCCTTGCCCTCGCCCTGGTCTACGGCCATGTCGGCGGCGCCCTCGTCGGCTTCGGCGCCGGCCTCCTCGCCGACCTCGCCCCGCCCGCCGACCACGCCGCCGGCCGCTACGCCCTCGTGCTCTGCGTCATCGGCTACCTCGCCGGACTGGCGAAGCCGGAGAACGGCCGGCTCAAGTCGGCGACGGGCCCCATGGCCGTCGTCGTCGCGGCGGCGGTCGGCTCGACCCTGCTGTACGCGGGAGTCGGCGCCCTCGTCGGCGACACGGCCGCCCGCCATGTCGGCCTGGGCAGCCTGCTGTTCACCGCCGCCCTGTACGACCTGCTGCTCGCCCCCTTCGTGGTGCCCGGCCTGATGGCCCTCGCCCGGCGCGCCGAGAACGACCCGCTCGCCGACGCCAACGCCGCCAAGGCGGCCGACGTCTCCGCGGGCTGGCTGTCCTCCGGCACCGGACTGCGCATCGGCAGCCAGCGCAGCGGCCTGCGGGTCAAGGCGGCCCGCGCGCGCGTCGCCCGCGCCGGACGCATCAAGGGGGTCAAGCGCCTGTGAGACAGCGTCAGCAAGGGGAGCGGACGCCCGTACGGACGAGGCGGCCCGCCGTCCACACGCACAGGCAGGCCGTGTACACGTATTACCCGTCCACACACTGAGAGGGGGAGGCAGCCGCAGTGACCAACATCCCCGAGACCGGCCGGACCCCACGGGTCCAGATCCGGCTCGTCGTCATCCAGATCCTCGTACTCTCCCTCCTCGGTACCCTCGGCGGCCGGCTCTGGTACCTCCAGATCCGCAACGGCGACGAGTACGCCAAGGAGGCCTCCGGCAACCACGTCCAGCAGGTCGTGCAGCCCGCCGTGCGCGGCTCGATCCTGGACGCGCGCGGAGTCCCGATCGCCGACAACGAGACCCGCCTGGTCGTCTCCGCCTCGCGCACCGACCTGCTGAAGATGAAGGACGACGGCAAGGGCGTCCTCACCAAGCTCGCCGACGTCCTGGGCATGAAGCCCAAGGACGTCATCGAGAAGGTCCGGCTGTGCGACGCCAAGACGCCCCAGCCCTGCTGGAACGGCTCGCCCTACCAGCCGATCCCCATCACCGACGAGGCCACGCCCAAGCAGGCCCTGCAGATCCGCGAGCGCTCCGAGGACTTCCCCGGCATCACCGCCGAGCCCGAGGCCGTCCGCCGCTACGCCGCCCCGGGCAAGGCCAACACCGCGCAGGTGCTCGGCTACCTCTCCCCGGTCACGGACGAGGAGATCACCAAGGCCAAGGACACCGACTCGCCGTACCTGCGCAGCGACCAGGTCGGCCGCTCCGGCCTGGAGCGCCAGTACGACAAGCAGCTGCGCGGCAAGGCGGGCGTCACCCGCTACGAGGTCGACAACCTCGGCAGGGTCATCGGCAAGGCGGAGAGCGACGCGGCCCAGCCCGGCGCGAACGTCGTCACCAGCATCGACTCCCGGGTGCAGCGCATCGCCGAGTACGAGCTCAACGAGGCGATGAAGACCGCCCGTACCGAATTCGACAAGAACACCGGCGAGAACTACAAGGCGGACGCCGGCGCGATCGTCGTCATGGAGGCCAAGACCGGCCGGGTCGTCGCCATGGCGTCCAACCCGAGCTACGACCCGAACGCCTGGGTCGGCGGCATCTCCGGCAAGGACTACGCGCGCCTGACCGGCAAGAAGTCCAACTACCCGCTGCTCAACCGCGCCATCCAGGGCCAGGCCGCGCCCGGCTCCATCTTCAAGGTGATCCCGACCACCGCCGCCGTGAACGCCGGCTACCCCTTCGACGGCAACTACGAGTGCTCCAGCTCGTACAACCTCGGCGGCCAGGTCTTCAAGAACTTCGAGTCCAAGGGGTACGGCTCGATCAGCCTCGGCCGTGCCCTGGAGGTCTCCTGCGACACCGTCTTCTACCGGCTCTCGCACCAGGAGTGGCAGAAGGACGGCGGCAACAAGCCGAAGAAGAACGCCAAGGACTGGTTCTACAAGACCGCCCACCAGTTCGGCCTCGGCAAGGAGACCGGCATCGACCTTCCCAACGAGGTCACCGGCCGCGTCCCCGACCGCCAGTGGAAGCAGAGCTACTGGAAGGCCAACAAGGACGCCTGGTGCAAGACCGGCAAGAAGGACGGCGACTACGTCCAGAAGATCGCGTACGAGAACTGCCTCGAAGGCAACAGGATGCGTGCCGGTGACGCGGTCAACTACTCCATCGGCCAGGGCGACACGCTCGTCACCCCGATCCAGATGGCCACGATCTACGGCGCCATCGCCAACGGCGGCACCCTGTACGACCCGACGGTCGGCAAGGCCATCGTGAGCGCCGACGGCAAGGAAGTGCGGGAGATCAAGCCCTCCCCGCACGGCAAGCTGCCGATGACGCAGAAGACGCGCGACGAGATAGACGGTGCCCTCGCGGGAGTCGCGACCCGCGGTACGGCCGCCTGGCGATTCGGCGGCTGGCCGCAGGACAAGATCCCGATGCACGCCAAGACGGGTACGGCCGAGGTCTACGGCAAGCAGACGACCTCGTGGTTCGCCACGTACACCGAGGACTACACGGTCGTCATGACCATCTCCCAGGGCGGTACGGGCTCCGGCGCCTCCGGCCCCGCCGTGCGCAAGGTCTACAACGCGCTGTACGGCGTCTCCGAGGACGGCGCGATCGACAAGAAGAGGGCCCTGCTCCCCACCCCGCAGAAGAGCCTGCCGAAGATCCAGCCCGACGGCTCGATCGACGCCCCGAAGGTCTCCCCGGACCCGGTCAAGGACCAGCAGGCGAGCGAGGAGGCGAGCCAGGAGGGCCAGGCCGACGGCACCGACCCGGACCAGCCCGCCGGCACCACCGCCCCGCCCGACCCGACCAACCGCGACACCCGCAGGCGCTCCACCCGCCCGCGCAAGCGGCGAAGGACCCTCGCATGACCGGCGCGCGCACCGACCAGGGAAGGCTCACATGACCGGCACGAACAGCTTCTCCGTGTCCGGCTACGGGCCCGAGCGCGCCGGCTGGACGCGGCTGTTCGCCCGCGACTCGCTGGCCCGCCGGCTCGACTGGCCGATACTGCTCTCCGCCATCGCGCTCTCGCTGATCGGCACGGCCCTCGTCTACTCGGCGACCCGCAACCGCACCGAGATCAACCAGGGCGACCCGTACTACTTCCTGATCCGCCACCTCATGAACACCGGCATCGGCATCGCGCTGATGATCGGCACCGTCTGGCTCGGCCACCGCACCCTGCGCACCGCCGTGCCGATCCTCTACGGCATCTCGGTGTTCCTCATCCTGCTCGTGCTGACCCCGCTCGGCGCCACGGTCAACGGCGCGCACGCCTGGATCGTCCTCGGCGGCGGCTTCTCGCTCCAGCCCTCCGAATTCGTGAAGATCACGATCATCCTGGGCATGGCGATGCTGCTCGCGGCACGCGTCGACGCGGGCGACAAGCCCTACCCCGACCACCGCACCGTGCTGCAGTCCCTCGGCCTGGCCGCCGTGCCGATACTGATCGTCCTGCTGATGCCGGACCTCGGCTCGGTCATGGTCATGGTCATCATCGTGCTCGGCGTCCTGCTCGCCTCCGGCGCCTCCAACCGCTGGGTCTTCGGCCTCATCGGCACGGGCGCGCTCGGCGCCATCGCCGTATGGCAGCTGCACATCCTCGACGAGTACCAGATCAACCGCTTCGCGGCCTTCGCCAACCCCGAGCTCGAC
The DNA here is from genome assembly GCF_053611025.1 of Streptomyces sp. NPDC054842. Classification (NCBI taxonomy): domain Bacteria; kingdom Bacillati; phylum Actinomycetota; class Actinomycetes; order Kitasatosporales; family Streptomycetaceae; genus Streptomyces; species Streptomyces sp. NPDC054842. The sequence goes on along the minus strand of NZ_JBSGZN010000005.1, from coordinate 45,724 downwards.
CCGGCAGGCGTCGGCTACAACACCAACCAGGCACGCATCGCCATCGGCTCCGGCGGCCTCTTCGGCACCGGCCTCGGCAAGGGCTCGCAGACCACCGGCCAGTTCGTCCCCGAACAGCAGACCGACTTCGTCTTCACCGTCGCGGGCGAGGAACTCGGCTTCGTCGGCGCCGGACTGATACTGCTGCTCCTCGGCGTCGTCCTCTGGCGCGCCTGCCGCATCGCCCGCGAGACGACCGAGCTCTACGGCACCATCGTCGCCGCCGGCATCATCGCCTGGTTCGCGTTCCAGTCCTTCGAGAACGTCGGCATGACCCTCGGCATCATGCCGGTCGCCGGTCTGCCCCTGCCCTTCGTCTCGTACGGCGGATCGTCGATGTTCGCGGTCTGGGTCGCCGTCGGACTCCTCCAGTCGATCAGGGTGCAACGGCCGATGTCGGCCTAGCACCACACGACAGCCCGGCCCGAGCGGCCGGAGAAACACACCGGTGGCCGAGCGGGGCCGGGCGCGGACTGCCCCCGGCCCCGATTCGCGTCTAGATTCATTTCATGGCGGACACGAAGCGCGAGATAGAGCGGAAGTACGAGGGACCCGCGGCCGGCGGCGGTGCGGGCCTGCCCGACCTGACGGCCGTCCCCGGCGTCGGCAGCGTCGTCGGCAGAGGTGTCGACGAACTCGACGCCACCTACTACGACACGGCCGACCAGCTCCTGGCGGCCGCCTCCATCACCCTGCGCCACCGCACCGGCGGCGCCGACGCCGGCTGGCACCTGAAACTCCCGGTGGCCGACGGCGTGCGCGACGAGATCCACGCCCCCCTCGCCGAGTCCGTACCGGCCGCCCTGTCCTCCCTCGTCCGCAGCCGCGTCCGCGACGCCGAGCTGGTCCCCCTCGTACGGCTGCGCTCCTCCCGCGACGTCCGCCACCTGCTGGACGACGACGGCGCCCTGCTCGCCGAGGTCAGCGTCGACCGGGTGCGCGCCGAGCGGCTCAGCGGCGGCAAGGGCACCGCCCAGTGGACCGAGATCGAGGTGGAACTCGCCGACGACGGCGACCCCGCCTTCCTCGACAAGGTCGAGAAGAAACTGCGCAAGGCGGGACTCCACCGGTCCGCCTCGCCCTCCAAGCTGGCCCGGGCCCTCACCGAGACCGGAGCCGATGTCCGGCGCCCCACCGGCACGCGCCCGGCCGCCGCGCCGCCCGTCACCGCGGGCGACCACGTCCTCGCCTACGTACGCGCACAACGCGACGCCCTGGTCGAGCTGGACCCCGCCGTCCGCCGCGACCAGCCCGACGCCGTCCACCGCATGCGCGTCGCCACCCGCCGCCTCCGCAACACCCTGCGCTCGTTCGACAACGTCCTCGACCGCACCGTCACCGACCCGATCCGCACCGAGCTGAAATGGCTCGCGGGGGAGCTGGCCGGGGACCGCGACCAGGAGGTCATCACCAAGCGGCTCACCTCGGCCGCGGACGACCTCCCCGGACCGCTGCGCACCGGGCCCGTGCGCGACCGCCTGCACACCTGGTCGCAGGACCGCCACTCCGGCTCCCGGCAGCGGCTGACCGAGGCCCTCGACGGGCGGCGCCACCTCTACCTGCTCGGCGCCCTCGACGCCCTCGTCAGCGATCCGCCCCTGCACAAGGCGGCCGCCGGCAAGCCGAAGAAGGTACTCGCCGAGGCGGTCCGCAAGGACCTCGACAAGCTCGCCGGCCTCGTCGAGCGCGCGATCGGCCTGCCGCCGGGCCGCGACCGCGACCTCGCGCTGCACGAGGCCCGCAAGAAGGCCAAGCGCACGCGGTACGCCGCCGAGGCCGCCGCCCCCGCCCTGGGCAAGCCCGCCGAGGCCACCGCCAAGGCCATGAAGTCCCTCACGAAACTGCTCGGCGACCACCAGGACAGCGTCATGGCCCGCGACGCCCTGCGGGACCTCGCCGAGAAGGCGCAGGCCGCCGGTGAGAGCTCCTTCACGTACGGCGTGCTCTACGCCCGCGAGGAACGGCGCGCGGCGCACGACGAGGACGCGCTGCGCGACGCCTGGCGCAAGGCGAGGCGCAAGGCGGCCCTCTGAGCGTGCGGGGGCACCTCCCGGCCGCGTTAGGCTAGATGGTCACCCTTCCCCCCAGCCTCGGGCCGGGGGTGCCCCCAGTCAGCTCACGAAGGTTCGCGATGCCTGCCGAATCGGTCTTCCCGCAGCTCGAAGCTCTGCTCCCGCATGTGCAGAAGCCGATCCAGTACGTCGGCGGAGAGCTCAACTCCACGGTGAAGCCCTGGGACGCCTGCGACGTCCGCTGGGCCCTGATGTACCCCGACGCGTACGAGGTCGGACTCCCCAACCAGGGCGTCATGATCCTCTACGAGGTGCTGAACGAGCGCGAGGGCGTCCTCGCCGAGCGCACCTACAGCGTGTGGCCGGACCTCGAGGCGCTGATGCGCGAGCACCGGGTCCCGCAGTTCACCGTGGACAGCCACCGCCCGGTGAAGGCCTTCGACGTGTTCGGCCTGTCCTTCTCCACGGAGCTGGGCTACACGAACATGCTCACCGCCCTGGACCTCGCGGGAATCCCCCTGGAGTCCAAGGACCGCACGCTGGACGACCCGATCGTCCTGGCCGGCGGCCACGCCGCCTTCAACCCCGAGCCGATCGCGGACTTCATCGACGCGGCGATCATCGGCGACGGGGAGCAGGCCGTGCTCGACATGACGGACATCATCCGCGCCTGGAAGGCGGAGGGCCGCCCCGGCGGCCGCGAGGAGGTCCTCCTGCGCCTCGCGAAGACCGGCAACGTCTACATCCCGGCCTTCTACGACGTCGAGTACCTCCCGGACGGCCGCATCGCCCGCGTCGTGCCGAACAGGTCCGGCGTCCCGTGGCGCGTCTCCAAGCACACCGTCATGGACCTCGACGAGTGGCCCTACCCGAAGCAGCCCCTGGTGCCCCTCGCGGAGACCGTCCACGAGCGCATGTCGGTGGAGATCTTCCGCGGCTGCACCCGCGGCTGCCGCTTCTGCCAGGCCGGCATGATCACCCGCCCGGTGCGCGAGCGCTCCATCACGGGCATCGGCGACATGGTCGAGAAGGGCCTCAAGGCGACGGGCTTCGAGGAGGTCGGCCTCCTCTCGCTGTCCTCCGCGGACCACTCGGAGATCGGCGACATCGCCAAGGGCCTCGCGGACCGCTACGAGGAAGACAAGATCGGCCTCTCCCTGCCGTCCACCCGCGTCGACGCCTTCAACGTCGACCTGGCGAACGAGCTGACCCGCAACGGCCGCCGGTCGGGCCTCACGTTCGCCCCCGAGGGCGGCTCCGAGCGCATGCGCAAGGTCATCAACAAGATGGTCTCGGAGGAGGACCTGATCCGCACGGTCTCCACGGCGTACGGCAACGGCTGGCGCCAGGTGAAGCTGTACTTCATGTGCGGTCTGCCCACCGAGACCGACGAGGACGTCCTCCAGATCGCCGACATGGCGATGAAGGTCATCGCCGAGGGCCGCAAGGTCTCCGGCCAGAACGACATCCGGTGCACGGTCTCGATCGGCGGCTTCGTCCCCAAGCCGCACACCCCGTTCCAGTGGGCGCCGCAGCTGAGCGCCGAGGAGACGGACGCCCGCCTCACCAAGCTCCGCGACAAGATCCGCGGCGACAAGAAGTACGGCCGCTCCATCGGCTTCCGCTACCACGACGGCAAGCCCGGCATCGTCGAGGGCCTGCTCTCCCGCGGCGACCGCCGGATCGGCGCCGTCATCCGCGCCGTCTACGAGGACGGCGGCCGCTTCGACGGCTGGCGCGAGCACTTCTCCTACGACCGCTGGATGGCCTGCGCCGAGAAGACGCTGCCCGCCTTCGGCGTGGACGTCGACTGGTACACGACGCGCGAGAAGACCTACGAGGAGGTCCTGCCCTGGGACCACCTGGACTCGGGCCTCGACAAGGACTGGCTCTGGGAGGACTGGCAGGACGCCCTCGACGAGACCGAGGTCGAGGACTGCCGCTGGACCCCGTGCTTCGACTGCGGCGTGTGCCCTCAGATGGACACGCAGATCCAGATCGGCCCGACGGGCAAGAAGCTGCTGCCGCTGACGGTCAAGAACGCTGCGCCGGCGCCCGCGTCGAGCGGCCACACGCACTGAGACCACCGGGACCGCCGGGACGGCCGGTCATCCGAGCGACACGTTCGCCCGGGTGACCGGCCGTTCCGCTGCGCGGCGCCCCTCGTCGTCACGTGCCCGAGTCGAACCTTTCCGACGTTATGGAACGAACGCTCGACAATGCGACTGTACGGACTGTTACGCATATTTCTGGCCAATGGTCCGGGGCGTGCGAGGTGTACGGCAGGGGCGTGGGCGGAGCTGGAAACCGCTTCCACGGTGATCTACGGGGATGGGTGTGGGTGCCACGGGGTCGCGGATCGGGTCTGGTCCGAAGTGGTTGAACGTTGCATGTGACGGTCACGGAAATGTCCGCATACGGCAACACCAACCAGGACACCTGTCGGCCGGCCCGGGGCGCGGCAAAGCTGTGGGTCCTCGGCACTCGCCGGGAACGCACATCGCCTCTCTCGGCCGGTCAGGGCCGGCCCGGGAGGCCCCACAGTTGGGGGACGCTCATGTCTTCTCGCTCCACTCGCCGTATCGCCGCCGCGGTTCTCGCGGCGGGCGCCGCCCTCGGTGCGGCAGCCGTGCCGGCCACCGCGGACCACGGCCATCAGCGTGCCCGTGTGGTGATCAGCGGCGTGCAGTACGACTCGCCGGGCCACGACAACCACTCCAACCGCTCCCTGAACAAGGAGTGGGTCGACATCACCAACAACGGGCGGCACAGCGTCAACCTCGACGGCTGGACCCTGCGCTCGCGGGACGGCGACACGTACCGGTTCCGTCACTTCCGCCTGGACGGCCGCAGCACCGTCCGCGTCCACACCGGATCCGGCCACGACAACCGGCACGACGTGTTCCAGGACCGTCGCGACTACGTGTGGGACAACCGCTCCGACACCGCCACCCTGCGCAACGACCGCGGACGCTTCATCGACGACGAGTCCTGGGGCCGGAACTGGGGCGGTGGCGGTCACCACGGCGGTGGCCACCAGGGTGGCGGCGGCGGCCACCACGGCGGCGGCGACCACCGTCGCTGACCCCGGCCGGCGCGGCCCGCTTCGGGGCCCGACGCCCGCTTGACCGGTAGCGGTGTCCCGGGCGGCTTCCACGGCCGCCCGGGGCACCGCTTTCTGCGTTCCGTGAGTGCGGAAGCGGCGGCCGGCTGGACCGTGGCCGCCGTCGCCGCATCCAAACGGCCTGCCGGGGCGTCTATCCCGGTTCGGGCTTTCCCGGGGCCCGGTTTATGCGACAACGCAACTGCATCTGGTCGGCACACCGGAGCAGCAACGCCACGCACGTACGGCTCGGTCAGCACGCGGGCACGGCCTGAGTACAGGTACTCAGTCCCGGGACTGAGTGATCGTACGGAAGCGGCAGGGAGCCGACGCGGCGTAGCGTCTGCACGGGCCTGGAGACGGCGATCGCCGGCTGGACCGAGAAGCGCCTGGTACGAGAGCGGGTACGGGGAGGGGAGCAGGAGTGGCTTGGGACGAGTGGGAGCAGCTCAAAGCAGACGTCGCGACGCGCGGTGGTTCGGAGAAGATGCACATCGACCAGGTCGCGGATCCGGGCGGCGGAAGTGCCACCAGCGGTGTGACGGGCGGGCTCAAATCGAGCAAGGCCGCCTGGAACAAGGCCGGTGAAGGAGTTGGTGGCCTGCGGGACGAGATCGGCAAGGCCCTGACCAAGTTGTCGGACGGGCAAAGCGGGTTGAGCGACGATGCGGGGTGTCTGACTGCGGACGCGCAGCGGGAGGTGTACACCTCTTGGGCTCGTTATGTGAAGTCCGTGAACGAGCGTTGCGGCGCCATCAACAAGATTCTTGAGCAGGTCGGGCATGACCTGCTCCGCACGGACGAGGGTGTCCGGGCCGCTTTTGGCAATGTCGATCTCAAGTACGCCGATACGCCTGCCGTCGGCGGCCACGGTTCGGGACGGTGACAGGCGATCATGGACCTCGCCACACTCAGGGATCTGAAGCCGTCCGAGTTCGAAGAGGCAGCCGACGGCTACCGTGCCACCAGCGGCATGGCCAGCGCGGCGAAGGACGAGATCAACGACGTAATCATCGCCGGCATGAACAAGTCCCTCCGTGGCCAGGCGTTGACAGCCGCCATTGGGGAACTGAAGAAGCTCTCCGCCAACTTCCATTACACCCAGACCGAATGCGGCTTGATCAGCGTGGCCCTCAACGGCTTCGCCCACGACATGAACTCCGCTCGCAAGAAGCTCCTGTCCGCGCTGGACGACGCGGCGGCCCGGAAGTTCACAGTCAACCCAGACGGCAGTGTTACCTACCCGGAAGGGCCGTCCGTCAACGACGGTGAGGAGCCGTCGAAGGGGGGTTCGGTCAGCGGTGCGACCGATTCCACTGCCCAGGCAGTGGGGCGCCAGTCGGCGAACTTCGATCCCAATCCCCATCATGCCGAGGCACTGGCCATCGCCGACCGGATCGCCGCTGCCCTGAGCGAGGCGACGGAGGCGGACCGCAAGTGGGCGCCCAAGCTCCGGGCCCTGAAGGCCGATGAGGACCTCACCGTCTCCAACCGTGACTGGGTCGACGTCACATCGGACGCGGGTGGGGTGTCCAAGGCCGCCGACCACTACCTCGCCGGCATCAGGCATCCGCCGAAGGACGGCGACGCTGAGGACAACGCCCAGTGGTGGCAAGACCTCAGCCCGGAGGAGCGAGAGGTGTACCTCTCTTTGCGCCCAGGTCTCGTCGGCGCGCTCGATGGGCTGCCGGCCGATGCCAGGGATGACGCCAACCGCACGGTGTTTTCCGAGTCCCACGCGAAGTACCAGTTGGAGCTCGACTCCATCCCGCCAGAGCCGGCGAACAAATACACGACGATCAGCACCATGGGCGGGCCTGTGCAGGTCCACACGGACGAGTGGATGGCGTGGAACGAGAAGTACGGCGCCCGGAAGGACAGGCTCGTCGACAGCCTGCAAGGCATGAAGGCCATCCAGGATCGGTTTGACCGGACCGGTGTGGACGGAATGCCTGAGGCCTACCTCCTTGGGTTCGACCCCGTCGGCAAGGGAGCGGACGGCAAGGTCATCCTGGCCAACGGGAATCCGGACACCGCCGACCACACCGCTGTCTACGTTCCGGGGACGGGCACGCACTTGGGCGGCATCGACAAGGACATCATTCGTGGGGAGCGACTGTGGTCGTCCAGTACGGCTCTGGCTCCTGGGCAGAGCGTTTCGACAATCACCTGGTTCGACTACGATGCGCCCCGTTCCGCATACCCCGGGGACAAGGGCGACGCCATTCCGGAGGCCATGCATGACTCGTACGCGGAGAAGGCGGGACCTACTCTGCGCGAATTCATGGAAGGTGTCCGTATCGCCCACCAGGCTGAGATGGGTCCCAATAATCTTGGACATACAACACTCATCGGACACAGCTATGGCTCGACCGTGATCGGGGACGCCGCGAAATCGGGATCGTTCATGGACGGTCCGTTCCCGGCGAACGACGTGGTCGTAGCGGGAAGTCCGGGCATGCAGGCGGCCCGCTCCGGTGACCTCGGTATCGATCCGAAGCACATGTGGGCAATGCAGGGAACCGGCAACGACGATTTCGTCACCGGCGGCGGCAGGCTCGTCGGGCTTGGGGGCGGCGGTGCTATTCCCACCGATGACAGTTTCGGGTCGACCGTCATGAGGACGGACGGCGGGAACCACGGGGCCTACTGGGACGTCGACAACGCGGGCAACCCGTCCGAAGCGTTGAAGAATCAGGCACGTGTCATCGTGGGCGACTACAAGGGGGTGACTGTTGAGGATTGATCAGGTGACCGCAGCGCGGTGGCGCAGGTCGGTGTCGGCACTGTCCGTCATTGCTGCCGTTTCTCTCGTATGGGCAGGTTGTGCATCCGTGGATTCCAAGAGTGACGAGGAAAAGCTCGGCTACCGGCCGCAGGAGCAGGAGATCCAGACCTCGAAGGACCAGGCTGGTGACATTTCCAGCAGACTGCTGGACTGGATGGGCGTGAAGGGGAAGGTCACCGAGCCCGGTGCTGCGGTCAATACGTGCGAGGCCGTCGACCCCGACATGAAGAGGTTCTACTCGATCCATCATCCGTGGTCTGTCTACGACCTGGAGGCGGGGACCTTTCAGCAGGCGATGGACAATCTCCGCACGGAGCTTCCCGCACACGGCTGGAAAATCACCAAGGACGGTGTGACGAAGTCGGTCGCCCGGAACCCGGAGATCGTTGCCGTGAACGAGAAGACTCACCACACCGTGGCGATCGAGTGGGCGAAAGAACGCTCGGGGAACCTGAAGCAGATCATCACCGTGGAGGTGAACTCCCGCTGCTACCGGGCGCCGGAGGGCACGAGCATCTCCGATGAGAGGTAAGGCGGTCACGCCTCGGCGTGCCGTCCTGGTGTCCATCGTCGCCCCTTTGGTCGGCCAGGGCGTCAGCGGCTGAACCGGTCGGCGCCAGGCGGCTGTGCATCCATCCGGTCCCGCGCGGCGTCTATCCCGGTATGGATCTGGAGAAGTCCGGCGTCGGGTCGTCCGCCGAGCGGGGTGTGTCTCGTGGTGAGGGGTGTCTGACCGTCGCCATCCGCATCCCGGTGCGGATCGTGGTGCTCGTCCTCGTGGTGCCGGTGCGGATGGTCTGGGACGCGCTGGTCGTCGGCGGCAGGTTCCTGCGGGACACCGTGCTGCGGCCGGTGGGGCGGGCCCTCGGACGGCTGGCGTGGGCGGTGTTCGTCTGGCCGTGGTCGGCGCTGTGGCGTCACCTCGTGGTGCCGGTCGGCAGGGGGCTCGGATGGCTCGCGTACCGGCTGCTGATGGTGCCCGCCGGGTGGCTGTACCGGGCCGTGCTGACGCCCGTCGGGCGGGCGGTCGTCTGGGCGGTGCGCGGGGTCGGGGCCGGGCTCGTGTGGTTTTCCGGGGGGCTTTGGGCCGTTCTGGTCTGGATGTACGCCCGGATACTGACGCCCGTGGGACACGGGGTCCTCTGGCTCGTGCGGGGGACCGGTCTCGTCCTCGCGGCCGTCGCGGTCGGCGTCTGGACGGGCCTCACGGCGCTGGTGCGCCACCTGGTCGTCGTACCGGCGCTGTGGCTGTACGCGCGGCTGCTGACGCCGGTCGGGCACGGGATCGCCTGGCTCGTGCGGGGGATCGGTCTCGTCCTCGCGGCTGTCGCGGTCGGCGTCTGGACGGGCCTCACGGCGCTGGTGCGCCACCTGGTCGTCGTACCGGCGCTGTGGCTGTACACCTGGATCCTCACGCCGGTCGGGCATGGAATCGCCTGGGCGGCCGGAGGTCTCGTGTGGCTCGTACGGATGATCTTCGTGGGGATCGGCGCCGCGCTCCACTGGACGCTGCGGATCCTGTTCGTGCTGCCCGCCCTTGCCCTGTGGCGGTGGGTCCTCGTACCGGTCGGCCGCGCCCTGGTGGTCGTCGGCCGGGAGGTCGCCGAGGCGCTCGGCCACGCCTGGCGCGTCGCAGGGCGGATCTCGCTCGCCGTCGGGCGCTTTCTCGGCCGGCTCCTCCGGTGGGTCTTCGTGGAGCCGGTGCGCTGGGCGTACCGGTACGTGCTCACCCCCGTGGGACACGCGGTCCGCGACACGCTCCTGCGCCCCGCCGCCGAGGCGGCGCGCGTCGCACGCCGCACGGCGCGGCAGGCGCTCGCCTCCGCCCGCGAGTCCGCCCGGCAGGCCCGCGCCGACGTGCGCCGGATGCTCTTCGGAGCGCCGCCGGTACGGCAGACGGTGGCCCGGCGGGAACCGGCGGCCGGTGAGACACGTACTCTAGGTAGCAGTACGACCGCTCTCACGAAGGACTGAACGACACTGGGCAAGCGACAGCCCGAAGGCCCGCCGCCCGCACCCGCGGTGCAGCGCATCCGACTGCGCTACACCAAGCGCGGCCGCCTCCGGTTCACCAGCCACCGTGACTTCCAGCGCGCCTTCGAGCGTGCGCTGCGCCGTGCCGAGGTGCCGATGGCGTACTCGGCGGGGTTCACGCCACACCCGAAGGTGTCGTACGCCAATGCCGCACCCACCGGCACGGGCAGTGAGGCGGAGTACCTGGAGATCGCGCTCACCGAGGCGCGTGACCCGGACAAGCTGCGTGAGCTCCTCGACGAGTCGCTGCCCGACGGGCTCGACATCATCGAGGCGGTCGAGGCCCGTACGTCGGGACTCGCCGACCGGCTCACCGCGTCCGTGTGGGAGCTGCGCCTCGACGGCGTGACCCCGGAGGACGCCCGGCGCGCGGTCGACGCCTTCAACGCGGCGGAGACCGTCGAGGTGCAGCGCAGGGCGAAGAACGGGATGCGCACCTTCGACGCCCGCGGCGCCGTCGCCGGACTGGAGGCGCACAGCCCCCGTTCCGAGGCGTCCGCGGCGACGGGCGGGGTACCCGCTCCCCAGGCCGATAGGCCGACGGACCAGCCCTGTGCGATACTGCGCCTGGTTGTTCGGCACGTGACGCCTGCCGTTCGACCCGACGACGTCCTGTCCGGTCTCCGCGCCGTGGCCGACCTGGCGCCGCCGGTCGCCGCAGCGGTGACCAGGCTGGCGCAGGGGCTGTTCGATGAAGAGACCGGCACGGTGACCGACCCGCTCGCGCCCGACCGCGAGGCAGCCATGGCCGCCCCGGCCGATCGCCCAGGGGTCGCCGGCACTGCCACCGCGAAGGCGCCGGTGCCGGAAGGTTCCGCGTAGGACGGATGTCGTAGCGCCGCCCTGGTACTCGGGAGCCATCTGGGTCGGGCAGCGCACCGACCACAAGACTTTCGCCAGGCCGTACGCACACATGGCGTACGGAACCGGCGAGACAGGACACAGAGAGCTCCCGTGCGGCGCCCGCGCCCCGGACGGCGGCACCGCGCATCGCGCGAGCCGCGGACGTCACCGGATTCATCCGGACCAGGCGCGGCGCCCGGGAGCCTGACGGGAGATCCACCCGCATGCTCGAGCCGACCGAATCCGCCGAGCCCACCACGGGCTCCGCCGACAACGACTCCCCCAGCGACACGCTGCCGCCGCGACGCCGTCGCCGCGCCGCCTCGCGTCCCGCGGGGCCTCCGTCCGCCGCCTCCGAGGCCGCGGCCGAGACCACCGCGCCGGCCGTAGCGGCCGCGTCGTCCGCCGAACTCGCCACGGACGACACCGTGACGGACCCCGCCGAGGTCGAGGAGACCGAGGACGCGACGACGGCCACCGACGCCGAGGCGCCCGCTGCCGCCGAGGACGCCGCCCCGCGCCGCGCCCGGCGCCGGGCCACCCGCCGCGCGACCGCACCCGTCGCCAGCCCCGCGACCGACGCCGAGGCGGAGACCGTGGTCCCCGCCGTCGCCGCGTCCGACGCGCCGGTGCCCGCCGCCGAGGCCGCGTCCGTGACCGAGCAGGCCGCCGAGTCCGCCGAGTCCGACGGGTCCGTTGAAGACGCAGCCCCGCGCCGTTCCCGCCGTCGTGCCACCCGCCGCGCGACCGCGCCCGCCGGTGCCCCGGCCGCCGAGGCCGACAGCGCGGACGAGCGGGCCGAGACGCCCGCCGAAGCACCCGCCCCCGCCGAAGCACCCGCCCCCGTCGAGGAGGCCGCCCCCGCCCGCCGTACCCGGCGCCGGGCGACCGCGCCCGTCCGTACGGTCGAGACGGCCGCGGCCGGGACGCCCGACGAGGACACCGTCACCCCGGCGGACGAAGCGGCCCCGGCCGCCGAGCCCGCCGAGTCCCCTGAGCCGGTGGAGCCGGCCGAGGACGCCGGCCCCCGCCGTTCCCGGCGCCGCGCCACCCGGCGCGTCTCCACGCCCGCCGGCGCGCCCGAGGGTGCCGCCGCCGACGAGCGTGCGGAGGCGCCCGTGACCGGCGAGAGCGAGCCCGTACCGGCCGAGGCCGCCCCGGAGCGGCCCGCCGCCGAGGCCGCCCCGGCCGAGGAGGACGCCGGTCCGCGCCGCGGCCGCCGCCGCGCCACCCGCAAGGCCGCCGCCGGCTTCTCGGCCCCCGCGCCGCGGACCGACGAGGGCGAGTCCACGCGACGGCCCGCGCGCCCCGCCGTGGCCGTCTTCCAGGCGCCGGTCTTCGCCGAGCCGATGTTCCAGACGCCCGAGCGGGCCGCTGCCGCCGCCGCTGCCGCCGAGGCGGAGGAGCCCGAGGAGGAGTCCGCCGAGGAGGTCACCGAGACGGTCGAGACCGTCGAGGAGCCGGCCGGCTCGCGCCGTCGCCGTCGCCGCCGTGGCGCCGACCCGGAGCCCGCAGCCGAGCAGGCCGCGCCCGAGCCCGCGCCGGAGCCCGAGGAGGCCGTCGACGAGGAGGAGTCCGCCGAGGACGCCGCCGAGGGCGACGACACCGAGGAGACCGGCTCGCGCCGTCGCCGCCGCCGCGGTGGCCGTCGCCGTCGCCGCGGTGAGGCCAGCGACTCCGACACCGACTCCGGTGACGACGAGTACGCCGACGAGCAGGCCGCGCAGGACGCCGAGGACACCGCCGAGCAGACCGAGGAAGACGCCGAGGACGCCGACGAGCGCGAGGAGCAGGGCGGTTCCGGCTCCAGCAGCAGCCGTCGCCGTCGCCGTCGCCGCCGTCGTGCCGGTGACTCGGGCGGCGAGGCCGAGACCGGCGAGTCGGACCCCGAGCGCACGGTCGTCAAGGTCCGCGAGCCGCGCCCGAAGCGGGACGAGCGGACCGGCGACGGCTCGGACGAGGTGCAGTCCATCAAGGGCTCGACCCGTCTGGAGGCCAAGAAGCAGCGCCGCCGCGAGGGCCGCGAGCAGGGCCGCCGGCGTGTCCCGATCATCACCGAGGCCGAGTTCCTGGCCCGCCGTGAGGCCGTCGAGCGCGTGATGGTCGTCCGCCAGAGCGGCGAGCGCACCCAGATCGGCGTCCTCGAGGACAACGTGCTCGTCGAGCACTACGTCAACAAGGAGCAGTCGACCTCGTACGTCGGCAACGTCTACCTGGGCAAGGTCCAGAACGTGCTGCCGTCGATGGAGGCCGCGTTCATCGACATCGGCAAGGGCCGCAACGCCGTGCTGTACGCCGGTGAGGTCAACTTCGAGGCGCTGGGCATGGCCAACGGGCCGCGGCGCATCGAGTCCGCGCTGAAGTCCGGCCAGTCGGTGCTCGTCCAGGTGACGAAGGACCCGATCGGCCACAAGGGCGCCCGCCTCACCAGCCAGGTCTCCCTCCCGGGCCGCTACCTCGTGTACGTGCCCGAGGGCTCGATGACCGGCATCAGCCGCAAGCTGCCCGACACCGAGCGCGCGCGTCTGAAGACCATCCTCAAGAAGATCGTCCCCGAGGACGCGGGCGTCATCGTGCGCACCGCCGCCGAGGGCGCGAGCGAGGACGAGCTGCGCCGTGACGTGGAGCGCCTCCAGGGCCAGTGGGAGGACATCCAGAAGAAGGCGAAGAGCGGCAACGCCCCGACGCTGCTGTACGGCGAGCCGGACATGACCGTCCGCGTCGTGCGCGACATCTTCAACGAGGACTTCACCAAGGTCATCGTCAGCGGTGACGAGGCGTGGGAGACCATCCACGGCTACGTCTCCCACGTGGCGCCCGACCTGACCGACCGGCTGTCGAAGTGGACCTCCGAGGTCGACGTCTTCGCGACGTACCGGATCGACGAGCAGCTGATGAAGGCGCTGGACCGCAAGGTCTGGCTGCCCAGCGGCGGTTCGCTGGTGATCGACAAGACCGAGGCCATGATCGTGGTCGACGTCAACACCGGTAAGTTCACCGGCCAGGGCGGCAACCTGGAGGAGACCGTCACCAGGAACAACCTGGAGGCGGCCGAGGAGATCGTGCGCCAGCTGCGGCTGCGCGACCTGGGCGGCATCGTCGTCATCGACTTCATCGACATGGTCCTGGAGTCCAACCGGGACCTGGTGCTGCGGCGCCTGCTGGAGTGCCTGGGCCGCGACCGTACGAAGCACCAGGTGGCCGAGGTCACCTCGCTGGGTCTGGTGCAGATGACCCGCAAGCGCGTCGGCCAGGGCCTGCTGGAGTCCTTCTCGGAGACCTGCGTCCACTGCAACGGCCGCGGTGTCATCGTGCACATGGAGCAGCCGACCACCGCGGGTGGCGGCGGCAAGCGCAAGAAGCGCGGCCGTGGCGGTGCCGAGCACACGCACGAGCACGACCACGAGGCGGTGGCCGCCGAGACCGCGGAGGCCGTCGAGCCGGACACCGAGACCGAGACCGAGGCGGAGGTGGCCGCGGAGGCCGCCGCGCCGGCCGCGCTCCCGGCTCCCGAGTTCCAGCCGGACGAGGAGCTGTACAGCAGCGCCGCCGAGGCGGAGGCCGCCGCGTCCCGGGGCCGTTCGCGACGCCGGGCGACCCGGCGGGCGTCGGCTCCGGCGGGTGCGCCGCGGGGCGAGGAGAGGGCTCCCCGCTCGCGCGGCGAGGAGCGTGCTCCCAAGTCCCGGGACGCCGCCGAGGCGGAGCCGGTCGCCATGGAGGACCCGGTCGTCGAGGCGCCCGAGGCCCCCGTGGAGGCCCCGGTGGAGCTCGCTCCCGCGCAGGAGGTCCCCGCACCGGAGGAGGCCGCTCCGCAGGGCCGTACGCGCCGTCGGGCGACCCGCAAGGTGTCGGCCCCGGCCGGTTCGCCGAAGGCGGCCGACGAGACCGAGGCGGTGACCGTCGCGGTCGCCGCGCAGCCCGCCGCCGCGCCGGAGCCCGCGTCCGAGCCGGTGGCCCAGCCGCCGGCCGCCGAGCAGGCCGAGGCGCCCGCGGAGAGCGCCGCCCCGGCCCGTCCGCGCCGCCGTGCCGTGCGCAAGGCGACCGCGCCCACCGCGTCCGAGGAGGCGGCCGTCGTGGTCGTCCCGTCGGCCGCCCCCGAGGCGTCGGCACCCGAGGCGCCCGAGGCGTCCGAGGCGTCCGAGGCCGGGGCACCGGCGGAGGAGCCGGCGGAGTCGGCCCCGGCGAAGAAGACGGCCCGCAAGACGGCCAAGAAGGCGACCGCGAAGAAGGCGGCCACCACCAAGAAGACGGCGGCCAAGAAGACGGCCGCCAAGAAGACGACGGCCAAGAAGGCGGCGACCACCAAGAAGACGGCCGCCAAGTCGACGGCGAAGAAGACCGCGGCGGCTGAGCAGACGGTGTCCGCCGTCACGGCCTCCACCGACGAGGACTGAGCCGAGGACCGAGCCGGCCGGGGCCCGCCGCCCCGGCCGCACGCCCCCTGCCCGGCGGTGTCACCACCGCCGCCGCGGGGGGCGTGCGTGTCCGCGGGGGGCGCCAACCGGGCGCGTGCGGTGAGGTGCTGACGGATTTTTTGTCCGTCCTGACGGGGTTTCAGGGCTTCTCCCCTCCCGTCGGCACCCCCCGCCACTTGGAACACGAAAAGCTACGTGTAAAACTCATGCAGTCACACGTAGGAGCTCACGGGCGGTGGTGGGGAGACCGCTTGCTCGTGTCAGGGAGGGGATTTCCATGGCGCGCGTGCGCCTGACGGGCACGGGGCGGCACCGCGCTGTGAAGCCGGTCAAGGGAGGACGCCAGGCGGTCGCGCTGGCGACGGTGCTGTCGGCGGCGGGGGTCCAGGCGGTCGCGGCCACCGGTACGGCCCAGGCGACGGGCAACCCGACCTGGACCGAGGGCCCGATCTTCAACGACCCGCTGGGCACCACGGACCAGCAGTACGCGATCCGCACCCGGCTCATCGAGCTGACCAACGCGGCGCTGCCCGGCTCGGTCATCAAGGTCGCGGTCTACCACGTCTGGGAGGCGTCGGTCGTCAACGCCCTCGTGGCCGCCAAGGACCGCGGGGTCAACGTCCAGGTCCTGCTCGACGAGTCGAGCATCAGCGACCGGCCGACCAACACGTCGTACAGCACGCTGGCCGCGGGCCTCGGCACGGACCGCTCCAAGGGCTCGTACGTCAGCACGTGTCCGGCGAACAAGTCCTGCCTCGGCGACCCGAAGTTCGGGCAGTCGATCATGCACAACAAGTTCTGGCTGTTCTCCGCGGTCCAGGGCGCCACGAACGTGGTCGTCGAGACGACCTCGAACTCGACGCCGTCCGCGCACACGCGTTTCTTCAACGACGCGCTGCTGCTGCCGAACAACCCGACGATGTACGACGCCTACTCGGACTACTTCGACACGATGGTCGGCCGGGACTGGGCGTCCTGGAACTACCGCACGGTGAGCAACGGCCTGTACAAGGCGTACTTCTTCCCGCGCGAGGGCAACACCCGGGACACCGACACCGTCTACTCGGTGCTCAACAACGTGCAGTGCTCCTACAAGGACACCGCCGGGGTCACGCAGAAGACCAAGGTCCGGGTCGCGATCTTCAAGCTGACCCGGATGGCGATCGCCGAGAAGCTGGTCTCGCTCCAGAAGGCGGGCTGCTCGGTCAGCGTCGTGTACGCGGAGACGGACAGCGCCAAGAGCTCCGGCGGCACCAAGGGCACCTGGGAGAAGCTGCACACCACCGGCGGCCCCTCGGTGCGCTGCTACAACGACGACCGGGACCCGCTGAACCCCGGGCAGAAGCTCACGACACCGTTCATCATCCACTCCAAGTACATCCTCATCGACGGCATGTACGACGGCGTGCGGAACAAGGTGAGCTTCACCGGCTCCGGGAACTACACGGGCCCCGCCCTGCGCGAGAACGACGAGTCGATCGTCAAGGTCGACGACGACCCCGTGCACGACATGTACCGCACCCACTTCGACCGGGTGCGCGCGGTCGCGTACCCGGGTGCCTCCGATGCCACGGACCTGTGCAGGGGCGTGAAGCCGCTCCCGGACGACGGCGAGAAGCCGACCACGTGACGTGCGGCACGGTGACGGGGCCCGGCCTGGTTTGACCCTTTCGGCTGTGGCCCCGTAACCTTGACCGTCGGCGTGTCCCCTGGCACGCCGCATCCCCGTAAACCTCTTCCTCCCGGCGCTCCGCGCTTCGGGAGAGGCCGCTCGCGCAAGCCTGCGGCTGGACTGCGGGGTCCCGATCCGAGTGAGAGAGAGATCCGCGTGTACGCCATCGTGCGCAGCGGTGGTCGCCAGCACAAGGTTGCTGTCGGCGACATCGTTGAGGTTGACAAGATTTCCACTGCCAAGGTTGGCGACACGGTCGAGCTCTCGACCCTGCTCGTTGTCGACGGCGACGCCGTGACGAGCGACCCCTGGGTCCTCGCCGGCATCAAGGTCCAGGCCGAGATCGTGGACCACCACAAGGGCGCGAAGATCGACATCCTTCGCTACAAGAACAAGACCGGCTACCGCCGTCGTCAGGGCCACCGCCAGCAGTACACGGCGATCAAGGTCACTGAGATCCCCGCGGCTGCGAAGTAAGGGACTGAGGAGAGATGGCACACAAGAAGGGCGCATCGTCCACTCGGAACGGTCGCGACTCCAATGCTCAGCGGCTCGGCGTGAAGCGCTTCGGCGGTCAGGTCGTCAACGCCGGTGAGATCCTGGTCCGCCAGCGTGGCACCCACTTCCACCCCGGCGCGAGCGTCGGCCGTGGCAAGGACGACACGCTGTTCGCGCTGGCCGCCGGTGCGGTGGAGTTCGGTACCCACCGTGGCCGCAAGGTCGTGAACATCGTTCCGGTCGCCTGATCCAGTCCTCCTAGGGCGCAGGCTCCACGGAACAGGTCATTCGCGAGGCGGACCTCACTTCCCGGTCGGGAAGGCGGGTCCGCCTTTCGCGTGTTACCCAAGAGACATTCCGTACGTAGAGAAGTAACCGAAGTGCTGGAGGCACCCCACCATGACCACCTTCGTGGACCGCGTCGAGCTGCATGTCGCCGCGGGTAGCGGAGGCCACGGCTGTGCCTCCGTACACCGGGAGAAGTTCAAGCCGCTCGGCGGCCCCGACGGCGGCAACGGAGGCCGTGGCGGTGACGTGATCCTGGTCGTCGACCAGTCCGTCACCACGCTGCTCGACTACCACCACAAGCCGCACCGCAGCGCGACCAACGGCAAGCCCGGCGAGGGCGGCAACCGCTCGGGCAAGGACGGCCAGGACCTGGTCCTGCCCGTCCCGGACGGCACGGTCGTCCTCGACAGGGCGGGCAACGTCCTCGCGGACCTGGTCGGCCACGGCACCTCCTACGTCGCCGCCCAGGGCGGCCGCGGCGGCCTCGGCAACGCGGCCCTGGCCTCGGCCCGCCGCAAGGCCCCCGGCTTCGCCCTGCTCGGCGTGCCCGGCGACTTCCAGGACATCGTCCTGGAGCTGAAGACCGTCGCTGACGTGGCCCTGGTCGGCTACCCGAGCGCCGGCAAGTCCTCGCTGATCTCCGTCATGTCGGCGGCCAAGCCGAAGATCGCGGACTACCCCTTCACGACGCTGGTCCCGAACCTCGGCGTGGTGACGGCGGGCGAGACCGTCTACACGATCGCCGACGTGCCCGGCCTCATCCCCGGCGCGAGCCAGGGCAAGGGCCTCGGCCTGGAGTTCCTGCGCCACGTGGAGCGCTGCTCGGTGCTCGTCCACGTCCTGGACACGGCGACCCTGGAATCGGACCGCGACCCGGTCTCCGACCTCGACATCATCGAGGCGGAGCTGAAGCAGTACGGCGGTCTCGACCGGCGTCCGCGCATGGTCGTCCTGAACAAGATCGACGTACCGGACGGCAAGGACCTGGCCGAGATGGTCCGGCCCGAGCTGGAGTCCCGCGGCTACCGTGTCTTCGAGGTGTCGGCCGTCGCCCACACCGGCCTGAAGGAGCTGTCCTTCGCGCTCGCCGACGTGATCGCGAAGGCCCGCGCGGCCAAGCCCCAGGAAGAGGCGACCCGCATCGTCATCCGCCCGAAGGCGGTCGACGACGCCGGCTTCACGGTGGTGCAGGAGGAGGACGGCCTGTTCCGCGTGCGCGGCGAGAAGCCCGAGCGCTGGGTCCGGCAGACCGACTTCAGCAACGACGAGGCCGTCGGCTACCTCGCCGACCGGCTCGCCCGCCTCGGCGTCGAGGACCAGCTGATGAAGACGGGCGCCCGCTCGGGCGACGGCGTCGCCATCGGCCCCGAGGAGAACGCGGTCGTCTTCGACTGGGAGCCCACGGTCATGGCCGGCGCCGAGATGCTCGGCCGCCGCGGCGAGGACCACCGCTTCGACGCCCCCCGCCCGGCCGCCCAGCGCCGCCGCGACAAGCAGGCGGAGCGGGACGAGTCGGAGCAGGAGTACGACGACTTCGAGCCGTTCTAGCCGCCGGCCGCGCACCAAGCGTGTCGCCATGAGAGCGCTCCGATCCGCAAGGACCGGGGCGTTCTCGCGTTCCCGGGCCCCGATCGATCCGCGCCGAGCGGCCCGCTCACCGGCCGTGCCGGCGCGGTGACGATCGACGATGCGGGCGGGCCGCGCGCCCGGCCCGGCGGACGTCGTGGAGCCCGTCGCTGCTCTTCCCGCGCGGCGACGAGCTCGTGACCCTCTCGGGCACCCGGATCGAGCACTTCGACGCCCGGAACGGCCGGCGGGCGACGGCTTCACCCTCGGCTTCACCGGCAAGGGCACGGAGTTCTACGTGGCGACCGGGAACTCGGTGCGCTTCCCGCAGGCGGCGGACCCGAGCCGCTTCGAGACGTACGACTTCGCCGAGGACCTGTAATTCCTCGCCGCCACCCGGGACGGCCGGACGCCGCTCAGGGTCCAGGACGGCAAGGCGGACCTGCTCACGCTCGACGCGAGCCGGTGGAAGCGCCGCCTGCGCGCGGTCGTCGGACGCGACCTCACGGACGGCGAGCGGCGCGGGCTGCCCGAGCTGCCGGCGAGCGTCTGCCCGCACTGACACCGCTCCACGCGTTCGGACCGGCCGGCACCGGCGCCACCTCACGCGAAAGTCCCCGGCACCGGCGTCACCTCATGCGACAACCGCGCCACTCACGTGGAAGGCCCCCGGAAGCAGCAGCTTCCGGGGGCCTTCCGGCGTACGGGTCGGGACCTACGCGGTGACCGAGTCCTCCGCGCCGTTGTCCTCCGTCTCGACGGCCTCCAGGCCCTGGTCGGACTCCTGGGCCGTCTCCTCTGCGGCACCGCGCTGGGAGGGGATCTCCGCGGCGAGACGCGACTCCATGCGCACGCGCCGCTCGTCGGCCTTGGTGCACAGGGCGTCGATCGCGGAGTTGAAGCGGGCCAGGGACGGCGGGTCCGAGGGGCCCAGCAGGTGCACCTTGAGCTCGGCGCGGGCCGCGGTGAAGAGGTCCTTCTCCGGGAAGCGGACCGACTCCAGCAGCGCCGGCACACCGTCCGCCGCCGGAGTGAGCACGACACCCGCGGAGACCGTCGGGAAGCCCGCGCGGAACGCCGCCTCGGACATGCCCGAGGTGTTGGCGACGGCGTACGGCTTCTCGCTGGACAGCCAGTCGGAGACGACCGACGAGACGTCGCTGATCAGCAGGTCCGCCTGGTTGAAGCAGGTGAAGATCGCCGGACGCGCGTCCGTGATGATCTGGTGCTCCCACTCCGGGAACGACGCCCAGTAGGCGGACTCCCACGCGCTGGTGGCCCGGGCGATCTCCGCCTCGCGGTCACTCTTCGGCGCGCCCTGGAGGAGCATCCGCTCCATCTCGTCGGCGCTGGCACGGAAGGCCGTGGAGGTCAGCTCGTCCAGCTCCGCGGTGCGGCGCGCCAGCTCGGCCGCAGCCTCCGGACCCGGGCGGGCCCCCGACCGCTTGGTGTTGGCCTCGCGGATCATCGCCTTGATGCGCTCGTTGGCGGCACCCGCGCGCGGGTCGACGGAGCCGGTCATCGGGTGCGGCTTGTAGAGCAGGCGCACACCGTCGTCGGCCAGCAGCCGCCGGACGATGTTCTCGCCGGCCAGGACCACCGAGGTGTTGCCCGGGTTGCCGTCCCAGCCCTCCCAGGTGGGGGCGTACAGGACGGTCGTGTACGTGCCCGTCGGCGCGCCCGAGTAGGGGCGGATGGGCGCCAGCTGCGGACGGCCCACCTCGACGATGTCCTTGTCCTCGACCCCGACCTCGGCCAGCAGGTAGCGCTCGCGGGCCGCGGGACCGGCCACCCACACCTCGTCGTACGCCTTCGCGTACGGGTTGCAGGAGGACAGCTTGTCGCTCTCGCCGTGGTTGGTGAAGGCGTGCTTGATCGTGGGGATGCGCAGCACCTGCGAGGTCTTCGCGGCGTTCGCCGGGTGCAGCATCATCTTCAGCGTCGAGTTCTCCAGGGAGAACATCGTCGACACCTTCGGGAAGCAGATGATCGGGACGTCGGTCGCGTCGATCTTCTGGACCATGAAGCGCTCACGCAGCACGATCAGCGGCTTGGCGTCGATCTGGGACAGCGTGGAGAGCCACATGTTCGCCTGGTACGCCGACGTCGTACCGCCCGAGAAGTACATGGCGACCGTCGGCCGGTACTTCGCCAGCCACGCGTCCAGCCACTCCATGACCTTCTGCTCGCTCTTCGCGCGCTTGCGGGGGAGCAGCCAGGTGCCGAGGTGGACGGTGCCGCCGGCGATCAGCAGCAGGGAGACGCCGACGCCGATGCCGCCCCACAGGGCGTCCTCGGTGGCCGCGGTGACCATGAGGCCGATCGTCGCGGGCACGGAGAAGGTCAGCAGGCGGTGGCCCTGGCGGCGGGCCAGGATGCGCGGCGGCGCGGTCGTCAGGCGCAGCGCGGAGGCGTCGATGTTCCGCGTGACGATCGGCAGCGTACGGGTGCGGCGGACCAGGACGGCGACGGCCTGGCACGCGAAGTGCAGCGCGTAGAAGAGGCAGAGCGCGACGAGCAGCGGCGCCTGCTCGCGCTCCGGGTCGATGCCGTCGATGCGCAGCAGGCCCACCAGGACCAGCATGTCGCGCAGCAGCTGGCGGACCGTGACGTCGAAGCGGACCTTGCCGAGCAGCGCGAGCAGACCGGGATCGCGATACTGCAGATAGACGTCGAGGGCGAGTCCCGCCGCGCTCGCGGCGATGAACACCGGGACGTACGGCAGCAGAGCGGAGACGATCTGTGCCGTGAAGAGCGCGAACATCGCGAACAGCGCGGAGAGCTGCACGATGCGGCGGGGGGCGAGGCCTGCGGAAGGCACGGGCGGGGCTCCTGCGAAGGGATGCGGCGGATGGGCGAACCGGGGGTGACGTCGGGCAGGCATGACCTGGCCGACCACTGACCGTATGACCTCTGGCGCCCGGCTAGCAATCCGCGGTGAGATCTATCACCGGATAACGGGCATCCTGCCCGCGGCCCCGTGTGCGCGGGGG
This sequence comes from Streptomyces sp. NPDC054842, assembly GCF_053611025.1. Classification (NCBI taxonomy): domain Bacteria; kingdom Bacillati; phylum Actinomycetota; class Actinomycetes; order Kitasatosporales; family Streptomycetaceae; genus Streptomyces; species Streptomyces sp. NPDC054842. Next base: position 23,473 of record NZ_JBSGZN010000005.1, on the reverse strand, counting down.
CCGTCCGCCCCTCGGAACGCGGCGGCGAACCCCGCCCGCGCTCACGTAGATTGCACGTACCGGGCTGGTCGGACCTCACAGACATTGGGGAAGTACGTGTCAGCGGCAAGGCAAGGTGTGGCGGACGCCCACAGGATCGTCGTCAAGGTGGGCTCCTCGTCCCTGACCACCGCCGCCGGCGGGCTGGACGCGGACCGGGTGGACGCCCTCGTCGACGCCCTCGCCAAGAGCCGGAGCGGCGGGGAGCGGGAGATCGTCCTCGTCTCGTCCGGCGCCATCGCCGCCGGGCTCGCCCCGCTGGGTCTGCGCCGCCGCCCCGAGGACCTCGCCCGCCAGCAGGCCGCCGCCAGTGTCGGCCAGGGGCTCCTCGTGGCCCGCTACACCGCTTCCTGCGCCCGGCACGGCATCCGGGTCGGACAGGTGCTCCTCACCTCCGACGACACCAGCCGGCGCGCCCACCACCGCAACGCCTCCCGCACCCTCGACAAGCTCCTCGCGATGGGCGCCCTGCCGGTCGTCAACGAGAACGACACGGTCGCCACGGACGAGATCCGCTTCGGTGACAACGACCGGCTCGCCGCGCTCGTCGCCCACCTCGTCCGCGCCGACCTGCTGGTCCTGCTCTCCGACGTGGACGGGGTGTACGACGGCGACCCCGGCAGGCCCGGCACGTCGCGGATAGCGGAGGTGCGCGGCCCGCAGGACCTGGCGCACGTGGAGATCGGCAGCGCCGGCAAGGCCGGGGTCGGCACCGGTGGCATGGTCACCAAGGTCGAGGCGGCGCGCATCGCGGCGGCGGCGGGCATCCCGGTGGTCCTGACGTCCGCCGTGCACGCCGCCGACGCCCTCGCGGGCCGGGACACCGGCACCTACTTCCACCCCACCGGCCGGCGCTCCGCCGACCGGCTGCTGTGGCTCCAGCACGCGTCGACCCCGCAGGGCGCGCTCGTCCTGGACGACGGGGCGGTCCGCGCGGTCGTGGAGCGCCGCACCTCGCTGCTGCCCGCGGGCATCGCCGGGGTCGAGGGCGACTTCACCGCGGGCGACCCGGTCGAGCTGCGCGACGGCCGGGGGCAGGCCGTCGCGCGCGGCCTGGTGAACTTCGACGCCAAGGAGATCCCGCAGCTGATCGGGCGCTCGACGAGGGAACTGGCGCGCGAGCTGGGTCCCGCGTACGAGCGGGAGGTCGTACACAGGGACGACCTGGTGCTCCTGCACCCGTAGAACGCGTCCCGGACACTCCGTAGGACAACCGGCCACGGTGGTTCTGAACGGCCGATTCTCCCGCCCTCCGGCGAGGGACGTTCCGTAAAACCGCCACGCGATCCCGCCTCAGCTGTTCAACTTTGTTGCAGGGAGATTCCGCACGACCATTGCGTAAAGGAGGCCGCCGTGAGACGAGTGCGCCCTGGGGCGGCGGCGTCCCGCGGTGGTGGCACCTCCCGTGCGATGGGCGAGGAGCGCGCCCTCACCAGCGTCGCCGCCGGCGACACGTACGAGGGCGGGGACCCCGGTGACATGCCCCGGCTCTGGCACGTCACGCTCAGCCTCTCGGGCGGCGAGGCCCCGCTGAAGGAGGTCAGGCGGGCCCTGGAGCAGCTCGCCCACGACCACCCCTTCCTGCTGACCAGCCGGTACGCGAACGACCACGCGGAGATCCGGTACTGGGAGGAGGCCCGCGACCTGCACGACGCGGCCGCGGTCGCGCTGCGCCTGTGGGGCGAGCACCGGCAGACCGCCAACCTCCCGCCCTGGGAGATCGTCGGCCTGGAGGTCATCGACCGGGAGACGTACCACCACCGCATCGCCGAGGGGTACGGGCCGCTGCCCGCCACTCCCGTCGGCGTGCATCCCTTTTGAGCCGCCTTCGCCGGGTGTCTCGGGGTTTGGGACAAGAGCTGAACAGCCCCATTCGGAGCACTAGGCTGCCGTCATGACCACGCTCTCGCCGTACGACTCGATGTCCCCGGTCACCCAGGCCGCCTACCGTGCGAAGGCCGCCGCCGCCGATCTCGCCCCCCTCCCGCGGGCCGAGAAGGACGACGCGCTGCTCGCGATCGCGGACGCGCTGGAGGTCCGTACGAGCGAGATCGTCGCGGCCAACGCCAAGGACGTCGCCCGTGCCCGCGAGGCCGGCACCAGCGAGACCGTCATCGACCGGCTCACGCTCACGCCCGAGCGGGTGCGTGCCATCGCCTCGGACGTCCGCGACGTGGTGGCCCTGCCCGACCCGGTCGGCGAGGTCGTCCGCGGCTCGACCCTGCCCAACGGCATCGACCTGCGCCAGGTGCGCGTCCCGCTCGGCGTCGTCGGCATCATCTACGAGGCCCGCCCGAACGTGACGGTCGACGCGGCCGCCCTGTGCCTCAAGTCCGGCAACGCGGTGCTGCTGCGCGGCTCCTCCTCGGCGTACGAGTCGAACACCGCCCTCGTGCGCGTGCTCCGGGACGCCGTGGGCGGCGCCGGACTGCCCGCCGACGCCGTCCAGCTCGTGCCCGGCGAGGGCCGTGACTCCGTCCGCGAGCTGATGCGCGCCCGCGGCCTGGTCGACGTCCTGATCCCGCGCGGCGGCGCCTCCCTGATCCGCACCGTCGTGCAGGAGTCCACCGTCCCGGTCATCGAGACCGGCACCGGCAACTGCCACGTGTACGTCGACGCCGACGCCGACCTCGACATGGCGATCGACATCCTCATCAACTCCAAGGCGCAGCGCCCCAGCGTCTGCAACTCCGCCGAGACGCTCCTGGTCCACCAGGACATCGCCCCGCGGTTCCTGCCGCGCGCCCTGGACGCCCTCGCGGACGCCGGCGTCACCGTGCACGCCGACGAGCGGGTGGCGGCGTACGGGAAGGACTCGCGGGCCACCGTCGTGGAGGCCACCGCCGAGGACTGGGAGACCGAGTACCTGTCCTACGACATCGCCGCGGCCGTCGTCGACTCCCTCGACCGCGCCGTCGAGCACATCCGGCTGTGGACCTCCGGGCACACCGAGGCGATCGTCACCACCTCGCAGCAGGCGGCGCGCCGGTTCACCCGGCTGGTCGACTCGACCACGGTCGCCGTGAACGCCTCGACGCGCTTCACCGACGGCGGCCAGTTCGGCTTCGGCGCCGAGATCGGCATCTCCACGCAGAAGCTCCACGCGCGGGGCCCCATGGGGCTGCCGGAGCTGACGAGCACCAAGTACATCGTCACCGGGGACGGGCACATCCGCCGCTGAGCCCGCCCCATGGGAAGGCGTCTCGCCAGGCGGATGAATTTCCTTACGGTCTGCCCAAAATGACCCCCCAGGTCTACTCTGGACCCGTGCCGGAGGACGTGGGGGGCACGCCGTTTCCGGACGGCTGGGAGCCCGACGACGACCGCGACCGCGGGGGTATGGACGAAGAGTTCGCCTCCGTGGTCTTCGACGAGGACTTCGTCCGCTCGGCCGTGGTCCACGAGCCGACCGCCGTGGAACGCCTGGTCGCCGCCGCCCAGGCCCGCGCCGAGGCCTCCGAGGAGGCCCGCCGGGCCCGCACCAGGAGCCACGGCGACGACGAGCGTCACGAGGACGGCTTCGGCCCCGATGGACACTCCGGTTTCGGCCACGACCCCTATTCGGACGATCCGGACGCCGCCGATGTCCTGGAGGGCCGCTACGGGCCGCCCGGGACGTACGGACCGGGCCGCTGGCACCGGCCCGTCGCCTGGATGCTGGCCCTGCTGATGGGCGTCGGCATGGTCGCCCTCGCCTTCACGGCGGTCTACCGGGGCACCTCGTCCGGCCGTCAGGACCAGGTCCCCGCGCCCGCCTCCACGGGACTCGAACAGGGCCCGGACATCGTCACGGGCGTCAGCCCCTCCCTGTCCGCCGACCAGCCCGGGCCGGCGGTGTCGGCGGTGCCCCGCACTCCCTGACAGAGCTGCCCGGAACCGGTCGCAAGTTGTCGCGCGGCCGGGTTTACCGCGGCTCCCGGAGACCTACTCTGAAGGTATGGGCGGGACTGGAGACCCACCTGAGGGGGCACCCGAGGGAGCCCCCGGAGGTGGGGAGGACGAGTACCGATCCGTCGTCTTCGACGAGTCGTTCGTCCGTGCTGCCCGCCTCCAGGAGTTCTCCGCCCGCGAGCGGGTGGACGACCACGCCCCGGCCGTACGCCGCCGCCCGCCGCTGCACCGCGGCGGACTCTCCCGGCAGGCGCTGATCCTCGTCCTGCTCATCGCGGTCGCCTTCGGCACCGCGATCTACATGGGCGTACGCCATCCGTACCAGACCCCCGCCGCGCAGCCGCCCGAGCCGCTGCGGATGACCATGATCCCGCTGGCCCCGCAGAGCAAGGTGCCGGGCGCCGCCAGCGCCGACGACCTGTACGCGCACAGTCCCGCGGCCCAGTTCCGCATCGGCGCCGACGGCTTCACGATGCCCGCCTCCCGGCGCACCGCCCACTTCTCGGACAGCCAGGTCGTCGCCGCGCTCAGCACGGCCAAGGACTACCTGGTCAGGTCCTCCCTGGACCCCGACGTGCTCACCGGCGGCGTCACCCGTCCGGTGCGGATCCTGCTCGACCCGCAGCAGCTCGACCAGTTCGACCAGAGCTTCGACCACCCGGCGGCGGACGGACGGCACGCCCCCACCGGCTGGCTGGTCCGCTTCGACCCGTCCCGCGAGCGGCTCGCCGACAGCAGGATCCGCGTCCAGGGCACCCTCCAGGCGGCCGAGTTCAACTCGAACACCCTGGAGGTCGTCGCCGACCACACCCTCGTCTACGCCCTGCGGCCCGCCGGCTCCGACGCCAAGGCGAAGGTGTCGCTGTTCACCGTGCGGCGCGAGCTGCACTTCCGCTTCGACCGCGACGACCTGCGGATGCACCAGACCCAGCTGGCCGTCTCCTACGTCCAGGCGGGGCCGCTCGCCTGCGCCGAGGACTCGACCAGCCGGCTGCGCCCGCTGCTCGCCGGTCAGACGGCGAAGGCGGGAGGCCCCGCCGGCACCGACCCCTACGCCACCGGCAGCGCCACCGCGCTCTGCGGCTCACTGGCCACCAGCGCCCAGCCGAAGGTCTGACACTCCCCGGGCCACCGGGGGCCCGGTCGGGGGAGTGCCTCGTGGTCGGTGCCGGCCGGCCGTGCTCAGGGGGCCGTGTCCGGGTCCTCGCCGCGGGGTGATTCGCCCGGCGGCGGTGTCTGCGGCGGGGCCGGGTCCTTCGGGGCGGCGCCCGAGGCGAAGCCGCCGAAGCCGCGCCGCACCCGGCCGCCCAGATCGCCCGCGCCGCCCGCCAGGTCGCTGACCAGCTTCATCAGCGGGTCCTTGGAGTTCTTCACGTCACTGGCGTAGCTGGCCGCCGACTGCCGGAAGGAATCCGAGACCGACGTGTCCTTGTCCTCGGTCCGCCGCGGGTAGTGGCCGTCCATGAGCCGCTGGTAGTCGCGGGACTCGGCCCACTTCTTCAGCTCGGCCGCGCGCACCGTGGTGAACGGGTGGGACCGGGGGAGCGCGTTGAGGATCTTGAGCACGGAGTCGCGCAGGTCGCCGCCCGCCTCGTACTCCTCGGCCTGCGCGAGGAACGCGTCCACGTTCATCTCGTGCAGGTGGTTGCCGCCCGCGATCTTCATCAGGCCGCGCATCGAGGCCCGCAGGTCCTGGCCGACCAGGAGTCCCGCGCGGTCGGCCGAGAGCTCCGACTTGCGGAACCACTCGCGCAGGGCCGTCACGATCGCCATGATCGCGAGGTTCCCGAGCGGGATCCAGGCGACCCGGAGCGCCAGGCTGGTCAGGAACAGCAGGATCGTGCGGTAGACGGAGTGGCCGGACAGCGCGTGGCCCACCTCGTGGCCGACCACCGCCCGCATCTCCTCCTCGTCCAGCAGCTCCACCAGGCCGGTGGTGACGACGATGATCGGCTCGTCCAGGCCGATGCACATCGCGTTCGGCCGCGGGTCCTGGGTGACGTACATCGGCGGGACCTTCTCCAGGTCCAGGATGTAGCAGGCGTCCCGCAGCATGTCGTTCAGGTGCGCGAACTGCGCGTCCGAGACCCGTACCGAGTCGGACAGGAACAGCAGCCGCAGACTGCGCTCGGGAAGCAGGCCGCTGAGCGCCTTGAAGACGGTGTCGAAGCCGCTGAGCCTGCGCAGCGCCACCAGGGCCGACCGGTCCGCCGGGTGCTCGTACGCCCGCGAGGAGATCTCCGGGAAGCGCCTGCGCGACCTGCTCGGCACCTTCTCGTGCCCGTTCCGCTCGTGGCTGTCGTCGGACATGTGGTCCCCCATGCGTCTGATTGCCCTGTGTGCCCCCGAAGCGTTGCCCAGCCTAGGCGGAGATACGGTGGCAGGGCAGCACACCGTTAGGAGCGATCCCATGGAGCACATCCCCGCAGCCGACTGGCTCACCGAGGCCGCGAGCGCGGCGGACCAGCAGGGGCCGGGCAATCTGCTGCGGGTCGTGCTGATCGTCTGCGTGGTCGGGATCGTCCTGCTCGCCTGGTTCCTGCTCCGCGGATACAAGCGAGACGACGACTGACCCGCCTGAGCCCACGGCTGCCGACGATCGAGCCCACAACTGAAGCCCACGGCTGAAGCCCACGACCGGGCCCGGCGGACGGCGACCCTCTCCCGCGCCGGAGACCGGTCTTCCCAACGGCGGAGTCGGGGTGAGGAGGGCCGGGACCCCCGCATACGATGGCCCGGACGTCTTTATCCCGCCCACACCGGATAGGTCCTGCCGAAGATGAGCTTCCACAGCACCGCTGCCCAGTTGGTCACCCTTGCCGCAGAGGGCGAGGAGCACGGCGGCAACCACGAGAGCCTCAGCCCGTACCTGACCGGCGGCGGCGCGTTGTTCGTCCTGCTGCTCCTGCTGTGGATCACCACCCGCTTCAACCGGGACCGCTGAGTCCCGCGCGGGCTTCCGGAGCGGGCCCGGGGGGCCTGTCGGCGGAAGCCCGTCGGCCGGGCCGGTAGGGTCTGCACGCATGGGAGAGCAGGACATGCCTACCGGTCCGGCGGGTGACACGGTGAGCGGCGCCGCACACCGCGCGGCGGGCCGCCTGGTGCCGGGCACGGACAACGGCCCGTCGAGTCCGGGCAAGCGCCGCCTCGGAGTCATGGGCGGAACGTTCGACCCGATCCACCACGGGCACCTCGTGGCGGCCAGCGAGGTCGCCGCGCAGTTCCACCTCGACGAGGTGGTGTTCGTGCCGACCGGGCAGCCGTGGCAGAAGACCGCGCGCAAGGTCGCACCGGCCGAGGACCGCTATCTGATGACGGTCATCGCGACCGCCGAGAACCCGCAGTTCTCGGTGAGCCGCATCGACATCGACCGCGGCGGCCCGACCTACACCACCGACACCCTGCGCGACCTGCGGGCGCTGAACCCCGACACCGATCTGTTCTTCATCACGGGCGCCGACGCGCTCGGCCAGATCCTGACCTGGCGGTACACGGAGGAACTGTTCTCCCTCGCGCACTTCATCGGAGTCACCCGGCCCGGCCACACGCTGACCGACCCGGGTCTTCCGGAGGGCGGTGTCTCGCTCGTCGAGGTCCCCGCGCTCGCCATCTCGTCCACGGACTGCCGTGCCCGGGTCGCCAAGGGCGACCCCGTCTGGTACCTGGTGCCGGACGGTGTGGTGCGCTATATCGACAAGCGCGAGCTGTACCGCGGCGAGTGAGCCGAGAGGGGCACCGGTGAACGACCGATACGACGGATACGCGGGCGGCGACCAGTACGAACTCGTCGGCTACGACGAGTTCGGCCAGCCCGTGTACCGGCAGGTCCCGCAGCAGCAGGGCTACGACCCCTACGCGCAGCAGCAGCCGCAGCAGGGGTACGGCTACGACCCCTACGCGAGCGGCCAGCAGCCGCCCGCCCCCTCGTACGACCCGGGCACCCAGCAGCCGGTGAGCCCGTACGACACGGGTCAGCAGCAGCCGGTCCCGCCCTACGGCCAGGGCGCCGGGTACGACACGGGCTCGCAGCAGCCCGTCCCGCCCCACGACACCGGCCGGCAGCAGCCGGTGACCTCCTACGACGGGTACGACTCCTACGGCCGCCCCGCGTCCACGGGCACCGCGTACGACCCCTACGGGCAGAACCAGGGCACCGGCCGGCAGCCGCGCGTCGCCGAGCAGACCGCGTACATCCCGCAGCAGTCGAGGTCCGCCGAGGAGGACGAACCGCGCGCCGACCGCGACTACCGCACCGAGCAGTTCGCCTTCGTCGAGGACCCGGACGGTGACTCCGAAGACGTCATCGACTGGCTCAAGTTCACCGAGAACCGCACCGAGCGGCGCGAGGAGGCCAAGCGGCGGGCCCGCAGCCGGATCGTCGCCCTGGCCGTCATCCTCGCGCTGGTCGCCGTCGGCGGCGTCGGCTACCTCTGGTACGCGGGCCAGCTGCCGGGCACCGGCTCGGAGGGCGGTACCGGTACCACCACGGCCGCCGGCGCCCAGAACCGCGACGTGATCGTCGTCCACCTGCACAACACCAAGAAGGGCGGCACCTCCACGGCGCTGCTCGTCGACAACACCACCACGAAGCGGGGCGCGACCGTCCTGCTGCCCAACTCCCTCGCCCTCACCGACGACGACGGCACCACGACCACCCTCGCCAAGTCCGTGGACGACGACGGCTCGTCGGGCACGCGCGACGCGATCGACACGGTCCTCGGCACCGACATCGAGGGCACCTGGCGCCTGGACACCCCCTACCTGAACAACCTCGTCGAACTCGTCGGCAACATCGACATCGACACCGACGCCGACGTACCGGACCCCGACGCCAAGTCGGCCAAGAAGGGCGCCGCCCCCCTCGTGCACAAGGGCGAGGACCAGACCCTCAGCGGCAAGATGGCCGTCGCCTACGCCACCTACCGCGCCCCCGGCGAGGCCCCGGACGCCCAGCTGGAGCGCTTCGGCCAGGTGATGCAGGGCGTGCTGCGCAAGCTGACCTCGGACCCGCAGGCCGCGACGACGACCGTGCAGACGCTCGCCCAGATCCTCGACCCCTCGCTGAACGACAAGGACCTCGGCACCTTCCTCGCCAAGCTCGCCGATCACGCCAAGGGCGGCGACTATAGAACCTCGCTGCTCCCGGTCCAGTCGGACGGCACGCTCACCGCCAAGACCAGCGACAGCGTCGTCAAGAACGTCCTCGGCGGGTCCGCCAGGAGCCCGCAGCAGGGCGACGCCGTCCGCGTCGGCATCACCAACGCCACCGGCACCAAGGAAGGCACCGAGAAGGCCCGCGTGGTCCTCATCAACGGCGGCTACACCTTCGTGGACGGCGGCACCGCCGCGGCCACCGAGAGCGTGTCCCGGATCACCTACGCCGACGCCGGGAGCAAGGACGACGCGGTCGAGGTCGCCAAGACCCTCGGCCTGCCCACCGGCTCGGTGAAGAAGGGCAAGGTCACGTCCAACGCGGACGTGTCGGTCGTGCTGGGGCAGAACTACCGCACCTCGTCGTGACGGGGGGCACGTCCCGGCAGGTCCGGGGCGTGATCCCGCCATCACGTGGGGTGTCGTCGGCGCGTCGTGAGACCCTTGAGGGGGCCCCTGAGGGTTCCCGACCGCCCACGGGCTGCGACACGCGGGGGCGACCCCGCACCCAGCCGACCCCTGTTCCCGACCGAAAGCTTCGTAGTGACCGCCACTGACCGTTCGATCGAGCTCATCACCACCGCCTCCCAGGCGGCCGCCGACAAGCTCGCGCACGACATCATCGCCTACGACGTCAGCGACGTGCTGTCGATCACGGACGCCTTCCTGCTGGCCTCCGCACCCAACGACCGCCAGGTCAAGTCGATCGTCGACGAGATCGAGGAGCGGCTGAACAAGGAGCTCGGCGCCAAGCCGGTCCGCCGCGAGGGCGACCGCGAGGCCCGCTGGGTGCTGCTCGACTACGTCGACATCGTCGTCCACGTCCAGCACAGCGAGGAGCGCGTCTTCTACGCGCTGGAGCGCCTCTGGAAGGACTGCCCCGAACTGGAGCTCCCCGCCGACGCCAAGGCGACCCGCGGCAAGGCCGAGGAGCACGCCAAGCTGCAGGCCGAGGAGGACTCCGCCGACTTCGGGGACCTGCGGTGAGCGGCCCCGCCGGAACCGACGAGCGGAAGAAGGGCCGGGGCCGCCGCGTCATCCTGTGGCGGCACGGCCAGACCTCCTGGAACGTGGAGCGCCGCTTCCAGGGCACCACGGACGTCGAACTCACCGAGACCGGCGTCGGCCAGGCACGCCGCGCCGCCCGGCTGCTGGCCTCGCTGCGCCCGGACGCCATCGTCGCCTCCGACCTCCGGCGCGCCGCCGACACGGCCGCTGAGCTCGCCGCGCTCACCGGCCTGGCGGTCACGCACGACGAGGGTCTGCGCGAGACCTACGCCGGCGTCTGGCAGGGGCTGACGCACACCGAGATCATCGCCCGGCACGGCGAGGAGTACGCCGCCTGGAAGCGCGGCGAGCCCATCCGCCGCGGGGGCGGCGAGCTGGAGAGCGAGGTCGCCGACCGCGCCGCCCCGGTCGTGCTGCGGCACGCCGACAAGCTTCCCGAGGACGGCACCCTCGTGGTGGTCAGCCACGGGGGCACCATCCGCACGACCATCGGACGCCTCCTCGGTCTCGAATCGCGGCACTGGGAGAGCCTCGGCGGGCTCTCCAACTGCTGCTGGTCCGTCCTCGGACAGGGCGCGCGCGGCTGGCGCCTGCTCGAGCACAACGCCGGCACGCTGCCCGAACCCGTGCTCGGCGACGACGACTGAGCAGCCCTTTCCGCACCCGCACGAGGGGTCCGGACCCGGATTTCACTTTCCGGCAGGTCACCGGTTAAAGTTCTTCTTGTTCGCCCGCCGAGCGGGAAGAACGCAAGGGGCTATAGCTCAGTTGGTAGAGCGCCTGCATGGCATGCAGGAGGTCAGGAGTTCAATTCTCCTTAGCTCCACAGAACCACTCTCTTTTGAGTTGTCAAAGATCGGTGATGAAGATCCCGTTCCCGTCAGGGGACGGGATTTTTCGTGTCCCCGCCGGTCCCGGGCGGGTGCGTCAGGCGTCGGCCGCCACCGGCCCGGCGTCCAGCGTGTCGGACGGCGGCCACAGCCGCTCCCGCCACTCCCGCAGCAGCGCCACCCCCTCCCGCGCCGACGCGTCCTCCGGTGAGTACGCCACGATCCGGCACTCCGGCATGCCGTCGACGGACAGCGACAGCGAGGTCATGCGCAGCTCACCCACCACCGGGTGCCGGAACGTCTTCACGCGGGGCCCCGGCGGTATCACCTCGCCACCGGCCCACAGCTCGACGAAGGAGGGACTCGCGGCGGACAGCTCACGGATGAAGTCCTCCCAGGCCGGCTCGCCCACGTGTCTTCCGTAGGCCGCGCGCAGGGTGGCCACCATCACCGGCAGCTCACGGTCCGGGTGCACCAGGGGACCGGACTCCTCGGAGACAGTGAACAGCGTCCAGAGCACGTTCGGTACGCCGATCCGGGCACTCGTCGGCACCAGGAACAGGTCCCGGTAGGCCGGGTTGGTGGCGAGCACGTCGTACCGCGAGGTGTAGACCACGGCCGGATGCGGGTCGAGGGCGTCGATGATGTCCTGCACGTCCGGCCCGACGGCCCGCGCGAGGCTCTCCGGACCGGACTCGTAGGGCACCTCCGCCAGGTGGTACAGGTGCTCGCGCTCGGCCCGGTCGAGCCGCAGCGTGCGCGACACCGCGTCCAGGACCTGCGGAGACGCGTTGATCGGCCGCCCCTGCTCCAGCCAGGTGTACCAGGTGACGCCCACGCCCGAGAGCTGGGCGACCTCCTCGCGGCGCAACCCCGGCGTGCGCCGCCGGAAGCCCGGTGGCATCCCCACGTCCGCCGGTGTCACACGGGCCCGCCGGCTGCGCAGGAAAGCGGCCAGCTCGGGCCTGCGGCGCTGTGTCGTGACCATGGTCCTCACATCCCCCCGCTCCATCGTCGGTGCCGGAGCGCTCCGCTGCCAGGTGCTGTCGGCACCAGCATCGGCGGGCTCTCGTCACCCGGTTCCGCTCGTCGCCAGGCTCGGCGCATGACGACGACAAGCCCCGCAGGTCCCGCCCCGCAAGCGGGCCCGAGTCCTGCGACCAGTAAAGACCCAGGCACTGACAACGGCTCAGGACGGCTGCTCGCCGTCGTGCTCGCCACCCAGTTCATGGCACTGCTCGACGTCTTCATCGTGAACGTCGCCGTGCCCACGATCGGTTCGGATCTCCACGCGTCCGGCGCCGGCCTGCAACTCGTGGTCGCCGGCTACTCCATCGCGTACGCCGTCCTGCTGATCACCGGCGCGCGCCTCGGCGACCGGCTCGGTCACCGCCGCGTCTGGCTCACCGGACTCGCCGTCTTCACCGCCGCCTCGCTGGCCTGCGGACTCGCCCAGGGCACCGGCGAGTTGATCGCCTTCCGGGTGGTGCAGGGCGCCGGGTCCGCGGTGATGATCTCGCAGGTGCTCAGCCTGATCCAGCGCCATTTCACCGGCGAGGGCCGGGCGCGGGCGCTCGGCACGTACTCCGCGGTCCTCGCGACCGGCGCCGCGGCGGGCCAGGTGCTCGGCGGAATCCTCGTCAGCTGCGATCTGTTCGGCACCGGCTGGCGGCCGGTGTTCCTCGTCAACGTGCCCGTGGGCGTCGTACTCCTCGCCGTCGGCAGCCGGGTGCTGCCGTGCGACGACACCCGGGCGCTGGAGCGCACCCGCGGACTCGACCTGCCCGGGCTGGTGCTGCTGGCCGCCGCCGTCTCCCTGCTCACGGTGCCGCTCGTGCTCGGGCAGGAGGAGGGCTGGCCGCTGTGGTCCTGGCTGTCGTTCGCCGGGGCCGCCGTCCTGTTCGGCCTCTTCCGCGCCCACGAGTCCCGGCTCGCCCGCCGCGGCGGGGCCCCGCTGATCGCGCCCCGGGTGCTGCGCCGGCCCGGCATCGGTCTCGCCGTCTTCCGGATCACCGCCGTGATGGCCGTCAACGGCGGGTTCCTGTTCGTCCTCACCCTCCACATCCAGGGCGGCCTCGGCTACAGCGCCCTCCGCGCGGGGCTGACCTTCGCGCCCACCGCCGTGGTCTTCGGCGTGGTCGGGCTGACCTGGCGCACCTGGCCCGCGACATGGCAACGGGCCCTCGTGCCGGCGGGGTTCGTGCTCGCCGGGGTCTGCGTGGCGGGCGTAGGGTGGGCGCTGCGGGACGGCGGTGACGGCGGCCTGTGGCTGTACGCGGCGTTCACCGGCGTGGGCATGGGGCTGGCGCTCAGCTTCAGTCCGACGCTCACCAGGGCGCTGGCCACGGTGCGGGCCGAGGACGCGGCGGACGTCAGCGGACTGCTCGCGACGGTCACCCAGCTCGGTCAGCTGATCGGTGTCGCGGCCTTCGGCGCACTCTTCCTGAATCGGCTTGAGTCACTTGGGGCTCCCGGGGCGTATACCTCAGCGGACGGGCTTCTGGCGTGCACGTACGCGCTGGCGGCCACGGCCGCGCTGGGTGCCGTGGCCGGACTGGTACGCAGGCGTCGCTGACCGTATCGGCCCGGCCGTGGCAGAATCAGACGGCCGGAAGGGGGCGCGGCCCGACGGGAGGGAGTAGCGATGCCTGCGAGCATCCTCGAGGAGACCGACCGGCTCCTCGAAGCGTCGACGACCCGGAAGACAGCCACCCTCCTCGACTGCCCGTCCTGCGGTTCCGTCCATGTCGCCCAGGTCCTCGGGGACAACGGCGGTATCTCCTACGTGTGCACGGCCTGCGGCCACAGCTGGAGCTGATCGATGGGTGCACACAGGCGGAAGTGCGATTGGTGCGGCAGCGGCACACCGATCGTCCGCGACATGGAGCCGCTCAACCACGACTACCAGTACTGGTGCGAGGAGTGCGCGCGGGCGCTGATCATAAAAGGCGACCCGATCGAGACCTATCGGGAGCTGGAGGGCGAGCCGATCTACGGACGGCTCCTCGACGAGCACTGCACCCTGAAGCGGTTCTACTCGTTCGCGACGGCCTGAGCGCATGGGCGGGCCCGGACCGTCCCGTCCGGGCCGCGACCAGGGCGAGGACGGCGAGAGCGGCCGCACCGTAGAGCGCCGACAGCGTCAACTCGGCGCCGCTCTGACGCAGTTCGTGCCGGCCGGGGCCGTGCGGCACCCACCACAGCGCGTACGAGCAGAAGACCGGCACCGAACACCCCGCCGCGGCCCGGCCCTCGGTGGCCAGGACCAGGGCGATCGGCACACACCACACCCAGTGGTGGGACCAGGACACCGGGCTGACCAGCAGCGCCGTCGCCGCACAGGCCACCGTCGCCCCGGACCGGCTGCCGCGCAGCTCGGCGGCGACCGACACGGCGAGGCCCGCGGAGCCCACCGCCACCGCGGCGGCGACCCACCACAGCCCCGGGTCGGGCGTGTGCAGCAGCCGGGCCAGGATCCCGCGCAGCGACTGGTTCGCGGTGTCCTCCGCCCGGCCGACCCGGCCCGCGTCGAACACCATCCGGGTCCAGAAGCGCCAGGAGTCGTCCGGCAGGAGGGCCGCCGCCGACAGGGTGGCACCGGTGAAGGCGGCGGCCGCCCGCCGAGCGTGCCGCGTCCACGGCTCCGCGTCCCTCCCGCGCGCGCGTGCCGCCACTCCGGTGACCAGCAGGAAGACCGCGAAGAGGGCGGGCGTCAGCTTGATCGCGGCCGCGATTCCGATGCCGACCCCGGCCCACCGGTGGCCGGGCCGGCGGGTCAGGTCCCACAGCACCAGCACGGCGATCAGCAGGTTGATCTGCCCGTACCGCAGCGTCGTCCACACCGGCTCGCACCACACGGCGGCAGCCGCCAGCCACCAGACGCCTCCCACGCGCGCGTGCCCCGCCAGCCGCCGGACGCCTCCCGCGCGCGTGTGCCCCGCCAGCCGCAGCGAGAGGCCGGCGAAGGCCACCAGGAGGAGCAGGTTCCCGGCCGTCGCCAGGGCGCGCGCTGCACCCGTGCCCAGCAGGGTCAGCGGGACGAACAGCAGGGCCCCGAAGGGCGGGTACGTGCTGGGCAGGCGGGCCTCGGTCGTGCGGAGCGCGTACAGGTCGCCGCCGGCGAGGACCGTGGCGCCCTCCGCGCGGTAGACCATCAGGTCGATCATCGACACGTGCGCGGCCCGCTGCGCCGCCCAGAACACCGCGAAGGACAGCAGGCACGTCCCCAGGGCGAGGCGCGCACGGCGGTCACGGAGCGGGGCGGTCGGGGTCACGAAGGCCGACACTATCCGCCGTATCCGTACAGAACGGAAACGATTTGGTGGTGCACCCGGGAGAGCGTGTAATGTTGGCGTCGCCGCCGGGGGAACCGGGCGGAACACCGCAAGGGGCTATAGCTCAGTTGGTAGAGCGCCTGCATGGCATGCAGGAGGTCAGGAGTTCAATTCTCCTTAGCTCCACAGCAGTTGAAGCGGGCCACTCGATTCGAGTGGCCCGCTTCGTCGTGTTCAGCGTCCGCTGCCCAGTGCCCGGCGGCCGCGGCCCTGGGAGAGCACGGGCAGGTTGTTGCGGGCCGGGGCGGAGGACCTGCTGTCCTCCTCGATGCGCAGCGCGAGCGCGGGGCAGCGCCGGACCGCGCGCAGGGCCTTCGCCTCCGCGTACCGGGGCACCTGCGCCTGTGCGACGGTAGGGAAGCCGTCGGCGCCCAGCTCGAAGACCTCGGGCAGGATGTCCGCGCACAGGCCGTGCCCGCGGCACAGGGTCCAGTCGACGAAGATCTTCTGGCGGCTGGGACCGGCCTCCAGCTGCCCCTGGCCGCCCGGGATGCCGGTGGGGGTCTGACCGCCCTCGAAGAGCGGCAGAACGCCCTCCACGGGCCTGCCGCAGCCGTTGCCGAGGACGTGGGCGGCGAGGTCGTCGGTGAAGGCCTTGATCGTGGACTCGATGAACATCGCCGAGCCGTCCGGGTGCGAGCACGCACCGCGCCGCTTCACGGCCTTGGCGACCTGCTTCACGGCCTCCAGGGCGGCCGGGCCGCCGCCGTTGAGTATGTCCTCCAGACCACGAGCGGCGGCGGGCAGGCCGAGGTAGCAGGGGCCGCACTGGCCCGCGCTCTCCTCGGCGAGCCACTGGGCCACCCGCAACGACTCGCCGAGCGGGCAGGTCTGCTGGGTGATCGGGAGGATCGCGCCGGCGCCGAGGGAACCGCCCACGGCGTCCAGGGAGTTGCGCGAGACGATCGCCCCGTCGAGCGCCGCCGCGTCCAGCCACTTGCCGTGGTAGCCGCCGGTCAGCACGCCCTGGGGCTGGGGCGGGGCGCCGGCCAGCTGGAGCACGTACCGCAGGGGCACTCCCGTCGGCACCTCGATCACCATGGGGCGCGCGACGGCGCCCGAGACGGTGAGCATGACGGTGCCGGGCTCGTCGTACAGGCCGGTGTTGCGGTAGCGGTCGGGGCCGATGCGGGCGGCGATGGCGAGCTGGGCGAACGTCTCGGCGTTGGACAGCAGGGTGGGGGCGCCGCCGACCCCGCTCTGCGACGCGCTGATCTTGCGGCCGGGCGGGATCGCCGGGCCGCCGTCGATGGAGCGGATCAGCGAGGCGGCCGCTCCGGTGACCATCCGTACCGGGTTGCGCTGCACACGCGCGCGGAGGGCCGATCCGCGGCGGTTGCTCAGTCCGCGTTCGGCCAGGGCGGCCTCCATGGAGGCCTGCGTCGACGCCCGGGTCACACCGATGACCAGGGTGCGGGCGCCCATCGCCTCGGCGGCCAGCAGGGCGCCGTCCAGGATGAGGTGCGGGGCGCGGTTGATGAGCACCGTGTCCTTGCGGCAGGCGGGTTCGTCCTCGCTGCCGTTGACGACCACGACGGGCCGGATGCCCTTCCTGATGGCCGACTCCGCGACCGAACGCAGCTTCTTGGCGAAGGGGAACCCCGCGCCGCCGCGGCCCTTCAGGGAGATCGCCTCGGCGAGGCCCGCGAGTTGTTCGCCGCCCATCGGTTCGAGCGGTCCGTGCACCTTGAGGTGCATCGGCAGGTCGAGTCGTTCAACCAGGTCGAAGCCCGACGTGAGCTGCGGAAGTCCGACCACGCGGACTTCCGGGACGTCGGGCAGGGCCTCGTTCACTTAAAAGCCTCCGGAAGGGGCGTTCCATGGTTCACCGGAGCCAGGAGCGTCGAAGGCGCCCGGCAGTACGTCAGGCGTGGGACCGCTGTCGTACGTGTCGTTGGTGTTGTACGTGCCGTGGAGGGGGTTCGTCTCACCGGTGTCGTACACATCACTCGCGACGTATCCGTTGTCGCCCGGATTGCCATAGACGGGGATGGTGTATCCCGTGTCGTTGAGCGGGTCGTACGCGGAACGGGGGGCCTCGCCGACGGGCGGCGGCGACGGGATCGGCCAGTTGCCGGAGGTGCTGCCGTCGAAGCGGGGCATGGCCTCCGTGGGCTGCGTGTCCAGGGGGACCTGGATGCGCTCCGTGGGGTCGATCAGCGGGTCCCCGGTGGGCGAACTGCCGCCCACGGCGCGGTAGGCCGCGGCGAAACCGCCGCCCGCGGCCTCGGCGGCCCGGGGCCCGGTGGCGTAGAGCGACTGCGCCGCGGACGGCATGCGCTGCGGCGGCACGAACGTGGCCTGCGGGGACCGCCCGGGCCGGCGGGAGGCGAAGCCGGGCAGGGGCGAGTCCGAGGCACGGGGTGCCTCGCGGTCCTCGCGGGGTGTCCGGGCGCCGGGGCCGCCGGCCTCGCCCATGATCAGCAGGATCCGGTCGGCGACCTTGCGCTTGAAGGGTCCGGAGGCCGAGCGCAGGGCCAGCGCGGCCATGACGGCGACCAGGCAGAGGCTGTAGAGCACCGTGACGTAGGTCTTCGCGGGGCGTCCCGCGTACAGGCCGTGCACGAGGGCCGAGCACCAGGCGGGGTAGGCCAGCATGTGCACCGCGCGCCAGCGCGCGGCGATCGGCGCGGGGGAGGCGAACGCGCTGCGCAGCGCACCGGTGACGGCGGTGAAGATCATGAGCAGGCCGGCCAGGGAGCCGAAGCCGATGAGCCCCGCGGTGCCGGTGACGCCGAGGCCGAAGGGGACGACGGCGGCGATCAGCGTGGTGTGGTCCAGCGCCAGCTTGACCGTGACGTGCAGCAGGAGGAAGGCGACCGAGGAGACGGCGGTCGTCCGGTGCACGGCCTGCGCGATCAGGCGCTGGCGGGCGTTGAGGAACAGCCGGTCGGTGGCGACCAGCCCCCACACCACGGAGCAGGTGAGGGCGACCAGCGACAGCACGCCGGCGCCGAAGTCGAGGAAGTCCCTGACTCCGTCACCCCCGAGCAGGACGATCAGGGGTATGAGGAGCAGGGCGGCAGCCGACGCAGCCCCATAGACCGAGCGGCCCGGTTGGGGGAGCGAACTGTTCTTGCGACGAGGATTCATGGGGGGTACTCCCAAGGAGTTCGGGGAAGCGGTCCCGAAGCGGCACTCTAAGTCGAGCCATACCTATGGATACGAGGTTTGAGTTATTGCGTCGTTATCCAAGGGCCCCGAGAGGCTTGTGTTGTCCCTTAGTGGCCGTTACGCGAAGTAACTCTTGAACCTTGTTCAGCTTTTTAGGCCTTCCCGGAGGTGGCACGGGGTGCCGGAAGGTGGCCGGAAGCCCGTCGCGACGCGCGCCGGGGCTGGGGTACCCTGGCGCCATGCGTGCCGTACGCCTTCTGCTTAGCGAGCCGCGCTGATCAGTCCCGGCCACTGAGGAATCGTGGTCGGCATCGGCGCGGCGTCCCCTCCTGTGCGAGGGGCTTTTTCATTTCCCCAGCCGCTGGCAGAGACGATCGATGGAGCTTTGAGGATCATGAGCGAGACGAATGCCTCCCCCGCTGCCGAAGGCGCGGGCGGTGCCACCGCCGCCTCCGAGGTGGCAGCGCCGCACCGCTACACGGCCGCCATGGCCGCGGACATCGAGGCACGCTGGCAGGACTTCTGGGACGCGGAGGGCACCTACGCGGCGCCGAACCCGACCGGTGACCTGGCCGGTGACCCCGCTCTCGTCGCCAGGCCCAAGAAGTTCATCATGGACATGTTCCCGTACCCCTCGGGCGCGGGACTGCACGTCGGCCACCCCCTGGGGTACATCGCCACCGACGTGTTCGCCCGCTTCCAGCGGATGACGGGCCACAACGTCCTGCACACCCTGGGCTTCGACGCCTTCGGCCTGCCCGCCGAGCAGTACGCGGTGCAGACGGGCACGCACCCGCGTGTCTCCACCGAGGCCAACATCGAGAACATGAAGGTCCAGCTGCGCAGGCTGGGCCTGGGCCACGACAAGCGCCGGTCGTTCGCGACGATCGACCCGGAGTACTACAAGTGGACCCAGTGGATCTTCCTGCAGATCTTCAACTCCTGGTACGACGAGGAGGCCGGCAGGGCCCGCCCGGTCTCCGAACTGGTCGCCCAGTTCGAGTCCGGTGAGCGTGCCGTCCCGGCCACCGACGGCACCACGCGCGCGTGGAGCGACCTGACCGCCGCGGAGCGCGCCGACCTGCTGGGCGACTACCGCCTGGCGTACGCCTCCGACGCGCCCGTCAACTGGTGCCCCGGCCTGGGCACCGTGCTGGCCAACGAGGAGGTCACCGCGGACGGCCGCTCCGAGCGCGGCAACTTCCCCGTCTTCAAGGCCAAGCTGCGCCAGTGGAACATGCGCATCACCGCCTACGCCGACCGGCTGCTGGACGACCTGGACGCGCTGGACTGGCCCGAGGCCATCAAGCTGCAGCAGCGCAACTGGATCGGCCGCTCCGAGGGCGCCCGGGTCGACTTCCCCGTCGACGGACAGGCGATCACGGTCTTCACGACCCGCCAGGACACCCTGTTCGGCGCCACCTACATGGTGCTGGCCCCCGAACACCCCCTGGTCGACACCTTCGTGCCCGACGCCTGGCCCGAGGGCACCCACGACGTCTGGACGGGCGGCCACGCCACCCCCGCCGAGGCCGTCGCCGCCTACCGCGCGCAGGCGGCCTCCAAGTCCGACGTCGAGCGGCAGGCCGAGGCCAAGGACAAGACCGGCGTCTTCACCGGCGTGTACGCGACCAACCCGGTCAGCGGCGAGCGCATCCCGGTCTTCATCGCCGACTACGTCCTGATGGGCTACGGCACCGGCGCGATCATGGCCGTACCGGCGCACGACAGCCGCGACTTCGCGTTCGCGCGCGCCTTCGAACTGCCGATGCGCTGCGTCGTCGAGCCCTCGGACGACCGGGGCACCGACCCCTCGACGTGGGACGACGCCTTCGCCTCGTACGACGCGAAGATCGTCAACTCCGCGGGCGAGGACGTCTCCCTGGACGGCCTGGGCGTCACCGAGGCCAAGGCGCGCATCACCGAGTGGCTGTCCGGCAAGGGCATCGGCGAGGGCACCGTCAACTTCCGGCTGCGCGACTGGCTGTTCAGCCGCCAGCGCTACTGGGGCGAGCCCTTCCCGATCGTCTACGACGAGGACGGCATCGCCCACCCGCTGCCCGAGTCGATGCTGCCGCTGGAGCTGCCCGAGGTCGAGGACTACTCGCCGCGCACCTTCGACCCGGACGACGCGGACACCTCCCCGGAGACCCCGCTGTCCCGCAACGAGGACTGGGTCAACGTCACCCTGGACCTGGGCGACGGGCCGAAGAAGTACCGCCGCGAGACCAACACCATGCCCAACTGGGCCGGTTCCTGCTGGTACGAGCTGCGCTACCTGGACCCGCACAACGACCGCAAGCTGGTCGACCCCGAGATCGAGCAGTACTGGATGGGCCCCCGGGAGGGCCGGCCGCACGGCGGGGTCGACCTGTACGTGGGCGGCGCCGAGCACGCCGTGCTGCACCTGCTGTACGCCCGCTTCTGGTCGAAGGTCCTGTACGACCTGGGCCACATCTCCTCCGCCGAGCCGTTCCACAAGCTGTTCAACCAGGGCATGATCCAGGCGTACGTCTACCGGGACGCGCGCGGGATCGCCGTGCCGGCCACCGAGGTGGAGGAGCGCGACGGCGCCTACTACTTCGAGGGCGAGAAGGTCTCCCGGCTGCTGGGCAAGATGGGCAAGTCCCTGAAGAACGCGGTGACCCCGGACGAGATCTGCGCCGAGTACGGGGCGGACACGCTGCGCCTGTACGAGATGGCGATGGGCCCCCTGGACGTGTCGCGGCCGTGGGACACGCGCGCGGTGGTGGGCCAGTTCCGCCTGCTGCAGCGGCTGTGGCGCAACGTCGTCGACGAGACCACGGGCGAGGTCACGGTCGTCGACACCGAGCCGGACGAGGCCACGCTGCGTGCCCTGCACAAGGCCATCGACGGCGTCCGCCAGGACCTGGAGGGCCTGCGCTTCAACACGGCCATCGCCAAGGTCACCGAGCTGAACAACCACCTGACCAAGGCGGGCGGTCCGCTGGCGCGCACGGTCGCCGAGTCCCTGGTGCTGCTGGTCGCCCCGCTGGCCCCGCACATCGCCGAGGAACTGTGGCGCAAGCTGGGCCGCACCGGCTCGGTCGTCCACCAGGACTTCCCGGTCGCCGACCCCGCGTACGTCGTGGACGAGGCCGTGACCTGCGTGGTGCAGATCAAGGGCAAGGTCAAGGCGCGCCTGGAGGTCTCCCCGGCGATCTCCGACGAGGAGCTGGAGAAGGTGGCGCTGGCCGACGAGCGGGTCGTCGCCGCCCTGGACGGCGCAGGCATCCGCAAGGTCATCGTGCGGGCGCCGAAGCTGGTGAACATCGTCCCGGCGTAGTCGCAGGACGCCGGCCGGGCACGTCCGTGTCCGGCCGTCGGGGTAGTCCCCTACGGGCAGGTTCGGGGTTCCGCTGGAACTCCGGACCTGCCCGTGGCGTTTACCGTTGAAGAGCCGCGGCAGCCGCCGGGGCCGGACGGAGGAGGAGCGTGGTGGAAGCCGTGGTCGCAGTGATGGCACTGCTCTTCCTGTTGTTCGTGGTCCTCGGCGCGTACGCCACCGTGAAGGTGGTCGGCGCCGCCAAGCGGGGCGTGGACCGCACACTGACCCAGGCGCGCCGCACCGTGGAGGACACCACCCTGCGCGCCAGGACCCTCGCCCAGCCGGGCCCCACGGGCGAGCTGGCCCAGCTCCGGCTGAAGCTGCGGACGTCGATGCGCGCCACCCAGGACGCCCTGCACGCGGGCGTGACGCACGACGAGTCCCTCAAGGAGTCGCTGGCCCTCTTCGAGCGGCTCAGCGGACACGGACACGAACTGGACGGCGAGCTCAAGCGGCTGGAAACCGAACCCGACCGGGGCACGCTCGTCTCCCGTCTGCCCGGGCTCCGCGAGCGCACCGAGCAGATCACGCGGTCGGCCGACGCCCTGCGCTGGGCGGCCCGCGACCGGGCCCGCCGCTTCGCCGACGACGACCTGGACTCGCTGAGCACGCAGATAGACATGGAGGCGGGCGCGCTGCGGCACTGGACGACAGAGCCGACCGCAACCTCCAGCTGGCCCCAGGCGACGCCCGAGGACGCGACGTCAGGCCGGCAGACCTGGCCCGAGACACCCGAGGCCCGCGCGGACGAGGAGCCCACCCGCTCCGCCATCACCCCACCCGCACCGCGGCCCGTCTATCCCTGGCAGAAGAAGCCCCGCCCCGAGAGCACCACTTGATCACGTCGGCCCGGCCCACGGCCCCCGGGGCCGGACTGCCGTTCGTCCGCCCCGGCAGGTAACCTCCAGCTCATGTCCCGCCATGTCGCGATCGTCACCGATTCAACGGCCTACCTGCCGCCAGGGACGATGGAGCGCCACGGCATCACGGCGGTGCCCCTCACCGTCGTCCTCGGCGACCGGGCCCTCGAAGAGGGCACCGAGATCTCGGCCCGCTCCCTCGCCCAGGCCCTGCAGAAGCGCCGGTCGGTCACCACGTCCCGGCCCAGCCCCGAGGTCTTCGCCGAGACCTACCGCAAGGTCGCCGAGTCGGGCGCCCGGGGCATCGTCTCGCTCCATCTGTCCGCCGAGTTCTCCGGCACCTACGACGCCGCCGTCCTCGCGGCCCGTGAGGCGCCGGTGCCCGTGCGCGTGGTGGACACCGGCATGGTCGCGATGGCCCTCGGCTTCTGCGCCCTGACCGCCGCCGCGTCCGCCGAGGCGGGCGGCACCGTCGACGACGCGGTGACGGCGGCGGAGAAACGGGCCGCGGGAACCTCCGCCTTCTTCTACGTCGACACCCTCGACTATCTGCGCCGAGGTGGCCGGATCGGCGCCGCCCAGGCCCTGCTGGGCTCCGCCCTCGCGGTGAAGCCGCTGCTCCAGCTGGACGGTGGGCGCATCGAACTCCTGGAGAAGGTGCGGACCGCGTCCAAGGCCATCGCCCGCCTCGAGGAGATCGTGGCCGACTGCGCCGGAGCCGCGCAGGTGGACATCGCGGTCCACCATCTCGCCGCCCCCGACCGCGCGTCGGCGCTGGCAGACCGCCTGCGGACACGGGTGCCGGGCCTCGCGGACCTCCATGTCAGCGAGGTCGGAGCGGTCATCGGGGCGCATACGGGACCCGGGTTGCTGGGGGCGGTTGTCTCTCCTCGGTGA